>JBAUMA010000203.1:0-19534 GCA_049578485.1 Specibacter sp. | reverse complement strand
CTTCGACTCGGTGCCCGGAGCCAGGGCGGATAATGGATGGACCGATCGAACCAGGAGACTCCCATGATTGTGGCCTTTTCACTCGCCCCCAGCGGCACCCCCACCGACGCCCCCGCGGGAACCGGCGACTCAGCTTCCGTCCACACTGCTGTTGCGGCAGCCGTGAAGATCGTCCGCGAATCCGGGCTGCCCAACCACACAGGCTCCATGTTCACCGAGATCGAGGGCGAGTGGGACGAGGTCATGGATGTGGTCAAGCGCGCCACCGAGGCCGTGGGCCGCTACGGCTCCCGCGTGTCCCTGGTCCTCAAGGCCGACATCCGCCCCGGACACACCGGTGAGCTCACGGGCAAGGTGGACCGGCTTGAGGGCGCCCTGGGAACGCTCACGGAGTAGCCCTTTTCCCGCGCGCCGTGCAGGCCTAGGCTTGATTTCATGGTTGAGCATCAGAGTCGGCCCGGCTGGGTCGAGGTTGAAACGTATCTGTCCGAAACCTTGGTGCACGGCGGTGCCGGCATGGACGCCGTCGTCGCCAGCATCGAGGCAGCCGGCATGCCCAGGATCGAGGTGGCGCCCACGGCCGGCAAGCTGTTGATGCTGCTGGCGCGCATCCAGGGCGCCCGGCGGGTGCTGGAAATCGGCACCCTGGCCGGCTACAGCACCATCTGGCTGGCCCGCGGCCTGCCCGACGACGGCCACGTCACCACCTGCGAATTCCTCCCCGAACACGCCGCCGTCGCCCGGAAGAACATCGACGCCGCCGGCCTGGGCGCCAAGGTGGACATCCGCGTGGGGCCCGCCCTGGACACCCTGCCCACACTTCTGGGCGGCGAGCCGTATGACTTTGTGTTCATCGACGCCGACAAGGGCAACGACAGCAACTACCTGCAGTGGGCTCTCAAGCTGACGCGCCCCGGCAGCGTGATTGTCATGGACAACGTGATCTGGGAGGGCGCCATCCTGGACCCGGGCGATGACACCGACGCCGCTGCCATCCGCGCCGCCCTGGACTTCATGGGCGCCAGCGAGTCCCTGGACGCCACGGCCATCCAAACGGTCGGGGCCAAGGGCTGGGACGGATTTGCCATTGCCGTGGTGAAGTAGCTCCTGGACTGCGCTGGGGCAGGTTTCTTCGTGCCGTTGTGCGGTGGGTTGGCGCGATCTGCCTCGGTTACGCTGGGGCTGTGACTATTTCGCTGCGCCCCGCCACCCTCGACGACGCCGAAGCCGTGATGCTTTTGCATCTGCAGTGCCACGAGGAGGCCTACGGCCGGCACCTGCCGCCGGAGTTCTTCGCCATGCGCCGATCGACCCTGCCGGAACGGGTGGAGAAGCTGCGCATGGGCATCGCCGCCGGACATGTACCCACCGTGGCATACGACGACGACGACGACGGGCTGCTGGGTATAGTCAGCGCCGGCCCCGCACGGGATGAGGATGCGCCCGCCGGTACCGAACTTTTCATGATCTACACGCTGGAACGCGCCTACGGCAGCGGCGCCGGGCAGATGCTGCTGGACTCGGCCATTGGCAGGCAGGCGGCCTTCCTTTGGGTGCTCGAGGACAACCCGCGCGCCCAGGCGTTTTACGCAAAGAACGGGTTTGCCTTCGACGGCACCCGCAAACTCCTGCCCGAGGACTGGCACAGCCTGCCCGAGGTCCGCATGGTCCGTTCCGCGGTGACCGGCTGATGGGCCGTCAGCGCGCACCAAAGAACGTCGTCGTGGAACCGGATGCCGTCGCCTCCGGCCCGGTGGCCGGAAAGTATGAGACCGACACCGGCATGGCGGAGCTGGTGGCCGACGGCGACAACCCCGACGGTTGGCTGCTCATGCTCAACGGGGTGCAAAGTTCTCACGTCGACCTGGCCGACCCGCTGCGCCTGGACTTTGAATACATGCGCTGGATCATGGCGCTGGTCCAGGACCGTTGGAGCCCTTCGGAGAAGCTGCGCAGCCTGAGTCTGGGAGGTGCCGCCTGCTCCATGCCGCGGTTCCTGGTGGCCGCATACCCCAACTCACGCAACGTGGTGGTGGAGATCGACGGCAGACTGGCCAGCTACGTCCGGGACTGGTTCGATCTGCCCCGGGCGCCCATGTTGAAGATTCGGGTGGGTGAGGCCCGCGAGGTCACCGAGTCCCTGACCGAAAACAGCCGGGACCTGATCATTCGGGACGTGTTTTCAGGTGCGAAGACCCCCCACGCCCTGACCACGGCCGAGTTCACGGCAGCTGCTCGCACCGTACTTATGCCCGGCGGCGTATATGTAGTCAACTGTGGTGACTCGCCCACCCTGGCCACGGCCCGGCGCGAGGCCGCCACGATTTCCGCGGCCTTCAAATACACCGTGATCATTGCCGATCCGCCCATGCTCAAGGGCCGCCGCTCCGGCAATGTCATCATCGCCGGCAGCGACGTACCCCTGGGCGACGGCGCGGGCCTGCCGCGCGCACTCCTCGGTGGCGCCATGCCGGCCCAGCTGTGGGACGACGCGAAGGTGCGCCAATTCGGCCAAAGCGCCCTGGTGCTCACCGACGAAACTGGTGATTGACCCCCGGTGGGATCGAGTTATGCCAAGCTCGACCAACGGCCACGGCGGTCATTCCCCGTCCAGCTCGAGCTGATACCAGGTTCCTTTTTTGCCGCCAATGCTGGCGGGGTCGGCGGGGCCAAGCGGGACGAATCCGGCGTTCCCCAGGACCTTCCGGGAGGCGAGATTCCCATTGGATGCGGCGGCCCTGAGCGTGCGCACCCCGTGCCGTGACGCCGCAAACTGGCAGACTTCCCGGACGGCTGCTGTCGCCACGCCACGGCCGGCCGCTTCCTGCGCCACCCGGTAGCCAAGTTCGGCAACGCCATCGCCAACGAAGATCACGTTGAACCGGCCCAGAACCTGTCCGTCCTCGGCGATGAATAAGTAGAAAGCGCCCATTCCGGCGTCCTGCTCGGCCACCAGGGCCGCATGCCGTTGGGCAAAGTGCTCGAAGTAGTCATCGCCCCGGTCGGAGATCCAGGCTGCAAAATAGGCACGGTTCGCCACCTCGAAGGCAAGGACCGCTTCGGCATGATCCGCTCGCAATAGCTGCAACTCGGGCATTTTCCGATCATACCCACCGGCGGGGCCGGTGATTGAGCCTGTCGAAATCAGCCTGTCGATTTCAGCCGGCCGTGGTCTCGACGGGCTCGACCACCGGGGGTTTGGACCCGGCCACGGCCTGAGGCGCAGAATCGTCGGCAAGGTCGGGCCGGCGTCGTCCATCTCCGCGCACCCACAGGCGGAACGCGAGCACCAGCAGCACCAGCCACGCACCGCCAACCCAGAGCGCCACGCGGGTGTCCGGGAACACGCCCAGGAGCACCACGATCGCGGCCATGAACACGACGGTCAGCACGGACGCGAGCGGCCACAGGGGGACCGGAAAGGCCGAAGCTGCCAGGTTCTTGCGGGCGATTTCGCGTTTCATGGCCACGTGGGATGCCAGGATCATGATCCACACCCAGACGGTGGCGAATGTGGCGATCGAGGCGATCACCAGGAACACGTCCTGCGGGATGACTGCGTTGAGCACCACGCCCACCAGCAGCACGCCGGTCATCATGACCACGGTCATCCACGGCACGCCGTTGCGGGAAATCCGGCCAAACACCGACGGGGCATGGCCCTGCCGGGAAAGTCCGAACAGGATGCGTCCGGCCCCGAAGATGTCGCTGTTGACGGCGGACAACGCGGCGGTGATGACCACGGCGTTGAGGATATGGCCTGCCGCCGGAATGCCCAGGGTGGAGAAGATCTGCACAAACGGGCTCGTCTCCCCGGTGATCCGGTTCCACGGCACCAGGCTCATGAGCACGCCAATGGTCAGCACGTAGAACAGCAAAACCCGTACGGGCACGGTGTTCACAGCTGCCGGGATGGACTTGGCCGGGTTGGCGGCCTCGCCCGCCGTCACCCCGATGGTCTCGATCCCGCCAAAGGCAAACATGACGACGGCGAACGCGGCCAGCAACCCGCCCCAGCCATTGGGCAGGAAGCCGCCATGGGCGTCGAGGTTGGCCACGCTGGGCGCGGCAGCACCGGCATCCAGGTGGAAGCCGAAAACAATAATGGCGGCGCCACCGACGATCATGGCCACGATGGCGGCCACCTTGATGATCGAGAACCAAAACTCAAGCTCGCCAAACACCTTCACGCTGAGCAGATTGATGGCCGCCAGGAAGAAGATGATGGCCAGCACCCAGATCCAGCGCGGGACGTCGTGGAACCAAAAGCCCATGTAGATACTGAATGCGGTGACGTCGGCAATCGCCACGATCGCCATTTCAAACACGTATGTCCACCCGGTCACGAATCCTGCCAGCGGGCCAAGGTAGCGGCCGGCGTATTGGCCAAAGGAGCCGGCAACGGGGTGCCGTACAGCCATCTCGCCCAGGGCGCGCATCACCATGAACACGGCGGCGCCGGCAATGATGTACGCCAGGAGCACGGCGGGGCCGGCCTTTTGAATGGCGTCAGCGGAACCGTAGAACAGGCCCGTTCCGATGGCGGAGCCCAGGGCCATGAAGCGGATGTGGCGGGCGGTCAGGCCGCGGGTGAGGGCGTTTCCCTTGGGAGGCATGCGTGAGCTTTCTAACATGGTGCCGTCCGGCAACTGTGGAGAGCCGGGTCACTTTTGGCGGCCCCACGGTGGCAGGGGTCACGGCGAATGGTGGTTTTGACGCCAATTTGGGACAATATTCGTGCTGAATCTGGGATTTCAGACGCCAGTATTCTATATTCAAGTTGGAGCCCGGCTTGCTTCGGTAAGGGTTGAGGGTTCGGTATACAACAGCAGGCGGGGCGGCCCGGCGAGGGAGACATGGCAGACACGGAACGCGCACCGTCCAAGGTGCCGGCGGCGGACAACACCCTGCGGATCCTCAAGCTGCTCTCGTCCAAGCGCGGCCCGCTGGCGGCTTCCACCATTGCCACCTCCTTGGAACTGCCGCGTTCGAGCGTCTACCATCTGCTAGGCGTCATGGAGCAGAGCGGCTTTGTCATGCACCTGCACGAGGAACAGCGTTATGGGCTGGGCATTGCGGCCTTTGAACTGAGCAGCGCCTACTCCCGGCAGGAACCGTTGTCGCGCCTGGGACGCCCGCTGCTCGAGGTGCTCGTGGACAAGATCGGCGAAAGCGCCCACCTGGCCGTGCTGCACGGACGCGACGTGCTCTACATTGTGGAGGAACGCGCCAAGCACCGCCCTTCCCTGGTGACCGACGTCGGGGTGCGGCTTCCCAGCCACCTCACCGCCAGCGGCCGCGCCATTTTGGCGGCCCTGCCCAAATCGCAGGTGCGCGCCCTGTATCCCAACGCGGCCGCTTTCAGCTCCCGCACGGAGGTTCCGGACCCGATTGGCAAATACTCCACCCTGCAGGCGCATCTGGAGCAGGTTCGCCAGCGCGGCTACTCCACCGAGCAGGGGGAAGTGACCGACGGCTTCGCCTCCGTGGCCGCGGCCGTGACCGACCACCTGGGCTGGCCCGTGGCCGCCGTTGCGGTGACGTTCCTGGAGGAAAAAGTGCCGGCCGCCGACTGGCCGGCCCTGGCCGAGCGCGTCAAGAAGGTTGCCGCGGAACTGTCCACCCGAATCTACGGCCGCCGCGAGGGTTAGTTCACGGCTGGTCACCAGGGCCTCGGGGGCCGTCGTGGTGATTCGCCCATGGCCGGCCGCAAGCGAATGGCAACGGCGGCCCCCGGACCGGTGCGTCCTGTCCGGTGCGGCGGCGGATGACCACAACGGCCCCGCGGCTGCGGTCCCACCTCGCGGCTCAGTCTGAAACCCCGGACACCGTGGGCGCCAAGCGGCAGATTTCCGCGCGGAAAAGCGGAATAGTGGCAACTAAGCCCTCCCGCAATGCAAAGGATCCGCCATGACCACCGTCGTTCTCTCCTCTTCCGGCGTCACCCCCGAGGACGTCATCGCCGTCGCCCGCCACAACGCCCAGGTGACCATCAGCGCGGAGGCACTGGCCCGCGTCGAACGCGTCAGAGCCCACATCGACAAGCTGGCCCACTCGGACACCCCGGCGTACGGCATCTCCACCGGCTTTGGCGCGCTGGCCAACCGGCACATCCCGGCCGACATGCGCACCCAGCTGCAAAAGTCCCTCATCCGCTCCCACTCCGCCGGCATGGGCCCGGCCGTGGAACGCGAAGTGGTGCGCGCATTGATGTTCCTGCGCGCCAAGACCCTCGCCAGCGGCCGGACCGGGGTGCGCCCCGTCGTCGTGCAGACCATGGTGGACGTGCTCAACGCCGGCATCACTCCCGTGGTCCGCGAATTCGGCTCGCTCGGTTGCTCCGGCGACCTCGCGCCCCTCTCGCACTGTGCGCTGGTCCTCATGGGCGAGGGTGAAGCCGCGGGCCCCGACGGCGTGGTGCGTCCCGTTCCCGAACTGCTCGCCGAGGCCGGCATTACGCCCGTCGAGCTCGCCGAAAAGGAGGGCCTGGCCCTGGTGAACGGCACCGACGGCATGCTCGGCATGCTACTCATGGCCATTGCCGACCTGCGCCTTTTGCTGACGACGGCGGACATCACGGCCGCGCTGAGCGTCGAGGGCCTGCTCGGCACCGACCAGGTGTTCCTGCCCGAACTGCACATGGACCTGCGCCCGCACCCCGGCCAGGCCCTCAGCGCCGACAACATGCTGCGCGTGCTCGCTGGCTCGCCGATCGTGGCCTCGCACCGCGTGGGTGATTCCCGCGTGCAGGACGCCTATTCGCTGCGCTGCGCCCCCCAGGTGGCCGGTGCCGCCCGCGACACCGTGGACCACGCGCTCATGGTGGCCACGCGCGAACTTGCGGCATCGATCGACAACCCCGTGGTGCTGCCGGACGGTCGCGTCTCCTCCAACGGCAACTTCCATGGCGCACCCGTGGCGTACGTGCTGGACTTCCTGGCGATCGTGTCCGCGGACGTGGCCTCCATCGCCGAGCGCCGCACCGACAGGATGCTGGATCCGGCCCGCAGCCACGGACTGCCCGCCTTCCTGGCCGGGGACCCCGGCGTCGACTCGGGCCTGATGATCGCCCAGTACACCCAGGCCGGGCTCGTCTCGGATTCCAAGCGCCTGGCCGTGCCGGCGTCGGTGGACTCCATCCCCAGCTCCGCCATGCAGGAAGACCACGTGTCCATGGGCTGGCATGCCGCCCGGAAGCTGCGCCACTCCGTGGAAAACCTGCGCCGCGTGCTCGCCATTGAGCTGGTCACGGCCACCCGCGCCATTGACATGCGCACCGCCGCGTCCGACGGCGTGCTGGTCCCCGGTCCGGCCGGCGCCGCCGTGCTTGAGGTACTTCGGGCCACGGTCCAGGGCCCGGGCAGCGACCGCTTCCTGTCCCCGGAGCTGGAGGAAGCCGACCGGCTCGTGGGTTCCGGCGCCATCCGTGCCGCCGCCGAAAAGGCCACCGGACCGCTTAACTAGCCCCGTTCCGGTGATCGACTGCCGCCGCCGATGTGACAGTTGCCACATCGCCGGTTGAGCGTGTTTAATGTTCGAATACCCCCTCGTATCCAAACGTATATTCGAATCGAACATTCCTGTGAAACTTCTTCGGCTGGCCGTCCATCACGCAAAACCGTATTGGCCCTGGATTACCGCGGTGATGGTCCTGCAATTGATCTCCACCATCGCGGCACTGTACCTGCCCAGCCTCAATGCCCAGATCATCGATCAGGGCATCGCCAAGGGTGACACCGACTTCATCTGGTCCACCGGGATGACCATGGTGGTCGTGTGTTTCGTGCAAGTCGTTGCGGCGATCGGCGGCATCTACTTCGGCGCCCGGACGGCCATGGCCATCGGCCGGGACCTGCGCCGGGAGGTCTACCACCGGGTCAACGCCCTGAGCGCCCTGGACGTGGGCAAGTTCGGCACGGCAACGCTGATCACCCGCAACACCAATGACGTCCAACAGGTGCAAATGCTGGTGTTGATGACCCTGAACTTCATGGTCTCCACACCCATCATGTGCATTGGCGGGATCGTCATGGCCGTGCGCGAGGACGCCGGCCTGTCCTGGCTGCTGTGGGTGTCCGTGCCGCTGCTGTTCATCGTGGTCGGATTCCTCGTGGTGAAGCTGCTGCCCCTGTTCCGTGAGATGCAGGAGAGGATCGACGCCGTCAATGGGGTCCTGCGCGAACAAATCGTTGGCATCCGGGTCATTCGGGCGTTCGTCCGGGAGACGTTCGAGGCGAACCGCTACAGGGACGCCAACCTGGCCCTGACCCGTGTTTCCGTGCGGGTGGGCAACTTGTTCGTGCTCATGTTCCCGGCCATCATGATGATCCTGCACCTGGCCACCGCCGCCGTGCTGTGGTTTGGCGGTCACAGGGTCAACGCCGGCCAAATGCAGGTGGGCTCCCTGACGGCGTTCCTGCAATACCTGTTGCAAATCCTTGTGGCGGTCATGATGGGTGTCTTCATGGTCATGATGATTCCGCGCGCGGCCGTGTCCGCCGAACGCCTCGATGAACTCCTGACCACCGAACCCAGCCTCTCCGTCAGCGAGGGAACAGTCGCGCCGACGCACCACACCGTGGAATTTAGCAACGTTTCCTTCGGATACCCCGGCGCCGAACGCCCCGTGCTGAGTAACATCAACTTCACCGCCAGGGAGGGCCAGACGACGGCGATCGTGGGCTCCACCGGTTCCGGAAAGTCCACCGTGGTGAACCTGATCTCCCGGATCTTCGATCCCCAGGGCGGGCACGTGCGCATCGGCGGCGTGGACGTCAGTGAGCTGAACCGGCAGCAGCTGGCCGCCCTGGTGGGCCTGGTCCCGCAGAAGCCGTACCTGTTCTCCGGCACCGTGGCCAGCAACCTGCGCTTTGGCAGGCCCGAGGCCAGCGACGAAGAGCTGTGGGAGGCCCTTGACGTGGCCCAGGCCAGGGACTTTGTGGCGGCCAAGCCCAAGGCCCTGGCCGAGCCGATCGCCCAGGGCGGCACCAATGTTTCCGGCGGCCAGCGCCAGCGCCTGTGCATTGCCCGTGCGCTCGCGGCCGGTCCGCGGGTGTTCCTCTTCGACGATTCCTTCTCCGCGCTGGACGTGGCCACCGACCAGCGGCTGCGTGAATCCTTGAACGCAGCCACGGACGGCGCCACCGTCATCATCGTGGCCCAACGTGTGTCAACCATCCGGGAAGCGGACCACATCGTGGTGCTGGACAACGGCACCGTCGTCGGGGCCGGCACCCATGACGAACTTCTCGAGGGCAATGAAACCTATCGGGAGATTGTCCAATCCCAACTGAGCATCGCAGGAGGCGAGTGATGGCACGGCAAGGCAAATCCAAGCCCGCGGTTGACGCTGAGGTTGACGAACTGCCCACCGACTTCGTGCCCACGGGGGCCGACGGCGACATGTTCGGCGGCACCCCCGCCAAGAAGGCCGAGCATTTCTGGCCGTCCGTCAAGCGCCTGACCGGCCTGTTGAAGCCCGAGCGCCGGCAGTTCTCCCTGGTGGTGCTGTTGGTGGCCGCCTCCGTGGTCTTGACCGTCATCGCCCCGAAAGTCCTCGGCGCCGCCATGGACACCATCTTCAACGGCGTCTTTGGCGCCGCACTCCAGCCCGGCGTGCCCATCGACACCGTCATCGCCGCGCAACGGGCCGCCGGCAATGACCAGTTCGCGGACATGCTGGCAAAGGCCAACATCGTGCCCGGCCAGGGCATCGACTTTGTCCAGCTCGGCCGGTACATCGCCATAGTGCTGTGCCTGTACACGGTGGCATCGGCCCTGATGTGGTTGCAGGGATACCTCCTGAATGCCCTGGTCATGCGCGTGGTGTTCCGCCTGCGCGAGGACATTGAACGCAAACTCAACAGGCTGCCGCTGGGATACTTCGACACCCGCCAGCGCGGTGACCTCATGTCCCGGGTCACCAACGACGTCGACAACATCCAGGCCGCCCTACAACAGGCATTTTCGCAATTGGTACAATCGGCCCTCACGGTGATCGGCATCGGGGTGATGATGTTCATCGTGTCCTGGCAGCTGGCCCTGATCGCCTTGATCGCGCTGCCACTTTCGGCCGTGATCGCCGGCGTCATCGGCTCCCGGTCGCAGAAGCTGTTCGCCTCGCAGTGGAAGAACACCGGCGCGCTGAACGGGCACATCGAGGAGACGTTCTCTGGCCTGGAACTCGTGCGGGCCTACGGCCGGGACACCGAGATGCTGGCCGAGTTCGATGAGCGCAACGAGCGGCTCTACAAGGCTTCCTTTGGGGCGCAGTTCGTCTCCGGCATGATCATGCCGGCCATGCAGTTTGTCTCCTATTTGTCCTACGCGCTGGTCGCCGTCGTCGGCGGTGTCAGGGTGGCCACCGGCCAAATGACCCTCGGCGATGCCACCGCCTTCATCCAGTACTCGAGGGAGTTCTCCCAGCCGATTGGCGAGATGGCGGGCATTGCGAACATGATCCAGTCGGGTGTCGCCTCGGCCGAACGGACGTTTGAGCTGATGGACGCCGACGAGCAGGAGGAGGACAAGGGCACCGCGGTGCTGCCGGAAGGGGCCGCCGGACATGTTGCCTTCGAGGACGTCTCGTTCAGCTACGCCCAGGACACTGAGTTGATCCGCGATGTCTCCTTCACCGTTGAACCCGGGCACACGGTGGCGATCGTGGGGCCAACCGGCGCCGGAAAGACCACGCTGGTCAACCTGGTCATGCGGTTCTACGAAATCACCGGCGGGCGGATCCTGTTGGACGGAGTGGACACACGCGAGCTCCCCCGTGAGGTGGTGCGCTCCCGGGTGGGCATGGTCCTGCAGGACGCGTGGTTGTTCGAGGGGACCATTAGGGAGAACATCCGCTATGGCCGCCTGGATGCCAGCGACGATGACATCGTGGAGGCCGCCAAGGCGACCATGGTGGATCGCTTTGTCCGCCAACTCCCTGACGGCTATGACACCGTCATGGACGCCGACGGTGGCAGCGTCTCGGCCGGCGAACGCCAGCTTGTCACGATTGCCCGGGCCTTCATCGCAAACCCCTCACTGCTGATCCTGGACGAGGCCACGTCGTCGGTGGACACGCGGACCGAACTTCTGGTCCAGCACGCCATGGCTGCCCTGCGCACCGACAGGACGTCTTTTGTCATTGCGCACCGGCTCTCCACCATCAGGGATGCCGACTCCATCCTTGTCATGGAGGACGGGGACATTGTGGAGCATGGCACGCACGAGGAACTGCTCAAGCGTCAGGGCGCGTACTACACGCTGTACATGACGCAGTTCCAGGGCGGCCACGAGCTGGAAGGCGAGGTGCCGGCGGAGGCACACTAGCGGGTGAAGGACCTGCGGGGAGCTGGCATTTCCTCGGCCGCCTTCCGGCCAATCGGCCGTGGGCGGCCTCGGCCTCCCTGACGCGGCCTACCGAAACACCGGCTCCGCCGCCGACCTGGTCCGCTCAGGGAAGTCCTACCGCAGGAGCGTGTCGACCAACCGGGCGGCCACCTTGGCCGTGCGGTTGTCGATGTCGAACTCCGGGTTCAGTTCGGCCACGTCAAAGTGGAACAACTTCCCGCTCTGCGCCACCTGCCGGCATACGGCGGAGATGACCGGCAGCGGCACCCCGTAGGCGGCCGGTGCGCTGACCCCGGGTGCCACGGCCGCGGGAAGCACGTCCAGGTCGATCGTCAGGTACACGATGTCCACGGTGTCCAGGAATGCCGAGACGAACGCCGCCGTCCGCTCCGCCGAGCAGTCCTCGTCCAGCAGGTATTTCACGTCCAGTTCGTGTGCCGTGTCAAAGAGGGTTCGGGTGTTGTTGGGTTCACTGATGCCGACGACGGCGTAGTTCAGTTCCCGGTCCGCCGCGGCTTCCGCGCGGGCCATTTGCAGGAACGGGGTGCCGGAGCTGGGGGTTGGGGCTTCACGCAGGTCAAAGTGCGCGTCCAGGTTGAGCACGCCGAGCCGGGCGCCGTTGGCCACCGCAGCGGTCCCGGCCACACCGAGGTAGCTGGCAAAGGCGGTCTCGTGGCCGCCGCCCAGCACAAAGGTGAGGTGCCCGGCATCGAGCAGCGCGGTCAGCACGGCCCCGGCACGGGCCTGGCCGTCCTCGAGTGCCTCTCCGGCCACCACGACGTCGCCCACATCGGTCACGGCCCGTTCGCCGTGGAACGCCAGGGAGCCAAGTGCGGCGCGGATGGAGGCCGGGGCGGCGGCTGCGCCAACACGGCCCAGGTTGCGCCGGACGCCTTCGTCGGAGCAAAAGCCCAGCAGCGCCGCCGGCCCGGGAAGTGTCGGGTCCACGGCGGGAACCGAGGTTGCCGGCGTGGACACCGCCTGCCACCAACGGCGGTGGGCGGGTCCGTCGCCGTCGTTCCTCCCGGTCCAGGGCTGGGCGGGAGTGTCAACGGCGAGCAATGAAAAGTCCATGACTCCAGCCAACAGCAGCCCCGGGCGGAACGCCAGCCGCCCCGGGTCCCGGGCGTCTGGCATTCAAGACATCCGCGCCGTGAAGGCGTGAATGGGCCCACGCACCCGAGGGGCCCCATTGTTATGGCGCCCAGCGCGGTAACAATGGGGAGGGCGTGGGGATTACTTGATGCCGAAGAGCTGTTCGATCGGGCCGATGCCGAAGAAGACCAGGAATGCCGCGGCAACAACCCACATGAGCGGGTGGATTTCCTTGGCCCGGCCCTGGAACAGGCGGATCATCACAAAGGCGATGAATCCGGCGCCCAGGCCGTTGGCGATCGAGTAGGTGAACGGCATGAGCGTAAACGTCAGGAATGCCGGGATCGCGATGCCCCAGTCGGACCAGTCGATCTTGCCCACCTGGGAAACCATCATGAAACCAACCACCACGAGGGCGGGGGCGACGGCCTCAAAGGGCACCAGGGAGATCAGCGGGGTGAAGAACATGGCCACGATCAGCAGCAAGCCAGTGACCACGGAGGCCAGGCCGGTCCGGGCGCCCTCGCCGATGCCGGCACCTGACTCGACAAAGATCTGGTTGGAGGAGACGGACGTGCCGCCGCCGGCGATGGCGCCAAAGGCGTCAACGAGCAGCACACGGTCCACGTTGGGGATGTTGCCGTCCTTGTCCACGGTGCCGGCCTCGTTGGCCAGGCCCACCATGGTGCCCATGGCGTCAAAGAAGATGCTCAGCAGGATGCTGAATGCCAGCAGCATGGCGGCCACGGCGCCGAGGTGCGCGAACGAGCCAAACAGGTTGAACTTGCCGAACAGGCCCAGATCGGGCCATTCCAGGCCGCTGAAGTGCGGAACCACCAGGGACCAGCCCTGCGGGTTGGATGTTTTGCCGTCAAAGCTCGGGCCAATGTTGAAGACGGCCTGCAGGATGTTGGCCAAAAGCGTCGCGGCAATGATGCTGATCAGGATGGCGCCCTTGACTTTGCGGATCACCAGGGCGATGGTCAGGACCAGGCCCAGCACGAAAACGAGGGTGGGCCAGCCGAGCAGCTTGCCGTCAAAACCCAGGCCAACAGGGACGGTGGTACCGGCAACGTCTGGAATGCGGCGCACGAAGCCGGCATTGACCAGGCCGATCAGCGCAATGAACAGCCCGATGCCCACCACAATGGCGGTTTTCAGTCCAGCCGGGACCGCGTTGAAGACGGCCGTCCGGAACCCTGTCAGCACCAGGATGAACATGGTGATGCCGGAGAGGACCACCAGCCCCATCATGTCCGGCCAGGTCAGGCCCGGGTGGGAGGCGACAGTGACTGCCACGAACGCGTTGACGCCCAGGCCCGTGGCCAAGGCGAACGGGTGTTTCGCCCAGGCGCCCATGATGATGGTCAGCACACCGGCCACCAGGGCCGTCATGGCGGCCACGCGTGCCGGGCCCAGCACGTCGCCGGTGGAGTCGGCACCGCCAAGGATCAGCGGGTTCAACACCACGATGTAGCTCATGGCGAAGAACGTGGCGAAGCCGCCGCGGATCTCGCGCGAGTAGTTTGAGCCACGCTCGGTGATCTTGAAGTACTTGTCCACCGCTGACAAGCGGGCTGCGGTCTGGGATGCCATGGGAAGTCCTCCGGGCGAAGTTAAAAGCGAAAAAGTCCAGTCGAGCAAATACTAGCCGGTACCAGCCCGCCCCACCCCTGTGCTTGCGCGGGCTTTTATGTGGTGTCAGGGGCACGACGTCGATGGGTGCCTGCCGCCGCCGGCACACCGTGCGGGCCGGTTCCGTCAAGGATTTACGCAGGATCTTCCCATATTCCTCGGTTAGGGTGAGTTGCCACCCTTTGTCTATTGCTAAGGAATGAATGCCGTGAACCACCCCTCCGCACCGCGGGCCAGTGAGACGAAGATGACAGGCCAAGGCGCCGGAACAGGGCACCGGGCCCGCACCGGGCCCGGCACCAGGGTCCTCTGGCGCGCCCTGGCCGGGGCCGCCGTCGTGCTCATGGCCTTGCTGGGTGGTTCTGTTGGAGCCCAGGCCCACGACGAAGTTGAGGGGACGGCTCCGGCCAACGGATCCACCGTGGCGAATGCGCCCGCACAGGTGACCATCACGTTGAGCAACACCCCCGCGGTGATCGGCTCGCAAGTGAACGTGCTGGACGCGGCGGGGACCAACTGGTCCCAGGGCGGTGTCCAGGTGCTTGACAATGTGGCCACCCAGGCGCTCAAGGCGGGTGCGCCCGCCGGAAAGTACACAGTGAAGTGGCGCCTGGTGTCCTCCGACTCGCACCCCATCGAGGGTGACTTCACGTTTACCGCGACGGCGGCTGCCGGCGGTGGTGGCGCCGTGGCCGGTCCGGTGCAGTCGGTTCAGCAGGCTGTCGCGCCCGTGCCGGAGCAGGCATCTTCCGGCGGGGCGCCGTGGGGCATCGGGGTGTTGGTCGCGGCGCTGGTGGTGATTGTGGTGGCCCTGGTCGTTATGGCCAAGCGCCGGCTGGGCGCCGAGGACTAAGTCCGGGCGGGAGGCTAGGCCGGAAGGGCCAGCGCGCCGCCGTCCAGGATGGCCACACGGGCCGAGATGGACGCTCCCGCACGCTTGGCCTGGTGCAGGATCTCATGGGTGGAGGGGGCAACCAGTCCGCCCACGCCCACCAGGTAAAGTCCCAGCGAATGCATCGCGGCACTGAACTCCTGGCTCGTGTGTATCCCCACGCTGCGCAACACGCGGCGCAACTGGTTCAGGGCGCCCCGGGTGAAGACGATGCTGTGCGCCGTCAGCGTGCCCGTGGCCGTGCGGACCGTCCATTGCCGTTCCGCGGGCAACGAGCCCGTTGACCGGGTCAAATCAAGTGCGCAGGTTGCCGGGCGGACGTCCAGGTCGTGGCGTCGGGCATAGTGTTCCAGGAGCCGCAGGATTTCCGCGCGTTCGCTCAGCGCGTCAAGGCTGATGCCGCCCGTGGCCGGTGCCGGGGTACCAGGGGTCAAGGGGCGGAAGCTGTCCACCACGATGGCCTCGATGCCCTGGCGGTTCAATTCGGCAGCCACGGCGAGCCCGGAAAAACCGGAGCCGATCACGATGGTGGTGGTGGATTCGGCATGCTGCACATCAACGGCGGGACACGTGGGCAGGGCACTGGCTGGCGCAGCAGTCATGGCGAATTGCCTCCTCGAACGGTGGGAGAACTTCGGTGGCGGCGCGGCCGGGAGCATGGTGCGCCGTGATGCGGTTTAGGTGAGCACGCGGTCCAAATACGTGTTGCGAAACACGCGGTTGGGATCGATGCCATTGTGAACCCTACCGAACATTTTGAACTCTGGGTAGGCTTGCTCAAAGTCTGCCGAATGGAGAAAATGCCACTTTCCCCAGTGGGGGCGTCCGCCGTGGGAAAGGAAGATTACCTCGGCCGCACGGAAGTACGCGTAGGGGTCGGTTTTCACGTGTTGGTGGATGGCGATGTATCCGGTTTCGCGGCCGTAGGCCGTGGACAACGGAATGTCATCGGCGGCTGCGCAGCGCACCTCCACGGGGAAGGAGATGGTGAACCCGCGGCGTTGGATCATGGCGTCCAGTTCGCGCAAGATTCCCGGCACGTCCGCCAGTGGCACCGCATACTCCATCTCGCGGAACCGCACCGTGCGCTCCGTGGCAAACACTTTGTGGGAGGCGTCCGCGAACTCCCGGTTGCCCGTCAGCCGTGACGCCATCGCGTTCACCTTTGGAATGGTGGAGGGTGCCTTGGACGTTGCCGTGCAAAGTGCGGAAAACAGCGTGTTGGAGACCAGGATGTCATCCACCAGGTGGGCCCTGGTGGACAGCGGCTTCACCCCGGCAGGCCCCTGCCCCAAGGGGTAGCGGGTGTTGGTCTTGGTCAGGGCCGTGTCAGTGTGCGGGAACCAGTAAAACTCGAAGTGGTCCGCCGACCGCTGCCGCTCCTCCAAAGATTCCAGTAGCGCGGGCAACGGTTCCGGGCGCTCAACGGCGTGCAGGCTGAAGGCGTCCACGCACTGGAGCGTCACGGAGGTGATGATGCCCAGCGCACCCAGGCCAACGCGTGCCGCCGAGAACAGTTCGGCGTTTTCCATCCTCGAGCACCGCAAGACCTCACCCGTGCCGGTGACAAGTTCCAGGCCCATGACCTGGGTGGCTATGCCGCCAAAGGCCAGCCCTGTCCCGTGCGTCCCGGTCGAAATCGCGCCGGCAATGGACTGGCGGTCGATGTCGCCCATGTTGGTCATGGCGAGCCCGTAAGGTGCCAACAGGGCTGGAAGCTCAAACAACCTGGTCCCGCCGGCCAGCGTGACCTGCCGGCTTGCCCTGTCCACGGCCTGCAGGCCGCTGAGCCCGTCAAGGTGCAGCAGCACCCCGTTGGTCAGGGCTATGTCAGTGAAGCTGTGCCCGGCGCCCACCGCCTTCACGGTGGTGCCGGCTTTCGCAGCCGCCTGCACGACGGCCGATATCTCCGCCACGGTGGAGGGGAACAGGACCTTGGCCGGCGTGCAGCGTTGGTCGCCGGCCCAGTTGTGCCATGCGCTCATATAAAGGTCTTCCCTTCGCCACGGTAGGTGGGTGCGCTGCCCACCACCTTGCCGCCGTCGAGCAACTCAAGGGCGTCCACGTGCTCGCACACCTCGCCGGACTTGGCATGCCTGAACCACACCAAGTCCCCGATGCGCAGCCCCGCCGCAGCGGCACCCCGCAGCGGGGTTTGCACCTCGCCGGCACCCTCGGTGCCCAGCAAGGTCAAGCCCGACGGGTAGACGGGAACCGGGGTGCGGTCGGCGCCGTGGGGGCCGGATGCGATCCAGCCGCCACCGAGCACCGTCACGATGTCCGACGCCGGCCGCCGCACCACGGGCGCGGCAAACCCCACCGCGTGCCGTGGCGTGAAGCGTGAATAGCCGTCAAAGAGGGTGGGGCCAAACAGTCCCGAGCCCGCGGCCAGTTCGGTCACCGATGCGTCCGTGGTGGTCAGTTCAAGGCTTCCGGTGCCGCCGCCGTTCACGAATTCAAGATCGGCAATATTGCGCACCGCCGCCACCACGTTGGCCCTGCGGTGGGCCACCTCTGCCATGGAGGCGTGCTGGATTTGTTTCAGGATCTGGGACTTGGCCAGGTCGGCCACCCGGTTTCCGGTGTGCGGAGTGTCCTGCAAGCCGGCAATCTGTGCCTCGTACGCCATGAGGCCCACCAGCGTGAATAGCTTTTGTCCGCCCCTCGTCCGTGAGGTGATCTCGAAGGTCAGTGCCACGGCGTCGGCTCCCGTGCGGATGGGGGAGCGGCGCACGCCGATGTGGCCCACGGGGCGTCCGCCTACGGTGGGCCGCCACGATGCGTCCAAGTCGATGGACAGCCGGATCGGGGCCGCCAGGATTGTGTCGGCCAGGACTGTTTCCATCCAGTCAAGCTGTTCCGCCGAATCCACCATGAGGGTCACGCGGGAACAGGCGACGGGATCCGCCGCCAGGGCACGCACCGCCTGCCCGTCCGCCGTCGGATACGCCACCAGGACGTCGGTGAAGGCGTCCTCGCCTGCCAGCCACAGGGCCTCCGGCAGCGTAAACGCCAAGATGCCTGCGTAGCCGTCCTGGGCCAGCACCGCCCGGAGCACCTCGCGGCTGCGGATGGACTTGCTTGCCACGCGGATGGGCTTGCCGGCGGCCCGGCGAAGCAGTGCGCCGGCATTGTGGGAGAGCGCCGGCACATCCAGCACGGCGAGGGGTGCGGTGCGCCCGGCGCACGCGCCATCGGCCAGGCGCCACGGATCGGTCCCGGATCCGGAGGTGGGTGGGCCGGTGCGGCCGCGGCCCACCTCGGATGGTGAAAGGTGCATCATTGACCCCCACTTTGACGAAGGTGAATTGCTGGGCCAACTCTTTCACACGGTGGCGGTTCTTGGCGGCGGCATCCACGGTGTGACGCAACTTTTCCGGCCCGGGCGCGTGTAACTTGACGCGCGCCCCCGTTGAGGCAATAGTCACAAGTATAAGCCGCAATGGGGAGGCGGGCAGCAGTCTCGCACCCCTGCGACAACCGAACTACAGGAGGCGCAGCATGAGCAATCAACAGGAGACTTCCCCGGTTGCCCAGCCCGACCCCATTCCCGCCCCGACAGGAATTGTGGTGGGAATCGATGGTTCCGACCAGAGCAATTGCGCCTTGATCTGGGCCGCCCGCGAAGCCAAGTTGCGTAAATCGAAGCTACACCTGGTCACCGCCTACACCGTGCCGATCTTTGCCGCTTCCGGTCTCGACGGCGGGTACGCCACCGTGGACGACGACGTTATCCGCCAGGGCGCCGAGGCGGTCCTGCGTGAAGCTGCCGCCAAGGTGGCCGACATGAACGTGGAACTCGATGCCCGGGTGGAAAACGGCGACGCCGCCGGAGTGCTGCTGGAACTGAGCGAAACTGCCGAACTTCTGGTGTTTGGCAGCCGCGGCCGGGGCGGTTTCCTGGGCAGGCTCCTGGGCAGCGTCAGCACCGCCTTGCCTGTGCACTCCAAGTGCCCCACCGTCACCATCCCACTCAGCTGTGCCGCACGCCTGGGTGAGGGGGAACCGGGCAAGTCCGCTCCCCGGGAGGTTGAAAAGGTGGTCACCGTTGGTGTGGACGGCTCCGACCAGGCCAGGTATGCCGTGTTGGTGGCCGCCGAACAGGCCGAACGTTCGGGACTGGCCCTGCGCGTCATCTGCGCCGTCCAGCCCTACACCGGTTCGCTGTCGTGGATGCCGGCCCCCGTGGATCGCGAAGAGCTGTTCGCCGAGATCCAGACACAGCTCGACGCCGGTGAAAAATGGATTCGCAGCCACTTCCCGAAGCTTGCCATCGAGGTCCGGCTCATTGAGGGTTCCCCCGTGGACGTGCTGGTCAAGGCCTCGGAAACCTCCGAACTGCTGGTCTTGGGCACGAGGGGTCGCGGAGGATTTGCCGGCATGATGCTTGGTTCCACCACCGACGGCGTCCGCCACCACGCCAAGGGCCCCATGATGGTGGTCCGGGACCGCGAGGATCCGCGCCAGGATGACCGCTCCGCGTTTGGTCCCCTCCTGCAGGCCTGACGCCCACGGGAATGCCCTCCGGGAGTACCGAGTGCGCAGAGATGGCGGGCAAACCTCAGG
>JBAUMA010000202.1:0-5307 GCA_049578485.1 Specibacter sp. | reverse complement strand
GGATGCAACGGCGTACTGCCCAAGCGGTGTTGCTGTCAGCGATCTGGTGACGGTCACGGCGTCGGGGTCGGCCTGCCTCGTATGTAGCTGAAGGTAAGGTGTACGCCGGATCTTTGACTCCTCTGTGGAGCATCTGGCTTGCAGAGACATCGATTCTCAAGTGTCAAGGGCCATGAGTTTCTGCCCACCAGCGGTCAGGTTATCTGCCCACTGGTGGCCAGCAAAAATGCCCGGATATGGCCATGAGATCTGCCCGCAAATATAGATTTGTGGTTGGCCATTCCGTTCCAGTGTTTTAGCTCAGTAGTGTCACTCCCTTTCCGGCCAGGGCCTGGGTCAGCCTGACGGAGTCGCCACTGGTCTGGCAGACATGGGCGTGATGCAGGAGCCGGTCAACTGTTGCCGTGGCCAGGGTTTTGGGCATGAGCTCATCGAAGCCGGCTGGGTGCAGGTTCGAGGAGATCGCGATGGAGCGTTTCTCGTAGGCGGCATCCACGACCCGGTACAGGCCTTCAGCGGCATCAGTGCCGACGGCCAGGAGCCCGATATCGTCGATCACGACCAGATCAGCGCGTAGGACTCTGGTGATGGCGCGGGTGACGCTGTCGTCGGTGCGGTGGGCGCGGATGAGCTGACCGAGGTCCTCGAGCCGGAACCAGGCCACGCGCAAACCTTCCTCCACGGCTTGCTGGCCCAGGGCTTCAAGGAAGAACGTTTTCCCGGTGCCGGAGGGCCCACAGACGACGAGGTTTTCCCCGCGCCGAATCCATTCCAGGGTTCGCAGGGCTTGTTGGGTCGGGGCAGGGATTGAGGAAGCGGCCGGGTCCCAGGCCTCGAAGGTTTTCCCGGTCGGGAATCCGGCAGCTTTGCGCCTTGTGGCGAGCATCGAGGCGGCCCTGCCACGGATTTCCTCGGTGAAGAGGGCCTTGATGACTTCGGCTGGTTCCCAACGTTGGGCGCGGGCGGTGGCGATGAGTTCCGGTGCCAAGGTGCGGGCGTGGGGCATCTTCAAGGACCGCATCATCGCTTCAAGATCCGCCGGCAGTGCCGGGGCGGTGGTGTTGATCGGGTTCACGGCTTTACCTCGTTACTGATGGTGGTGATCGCGGCCCAGGCGCCAGTGCCCTGGGTCAGGGACGTGTCTTCGTTGGCGGCGTGGGTGGTGATGTTGGCCCGTCCTGCTTGCAGGATCGAGGAGAGGTCTCCGTGGGCGAAGCGGCCATGAATCGCCGCTGTGCCTAGGGCCCGGTCAACATCAATGACGCCAGCGATCTTCGCTAGGGAAACGGCTTCAGCCATTTTCACGTTGATCCGTGAGGTGCCAACCGCGGCGGCTTCCTTCAACCAGGCCACGGCGCCACCGCCGATGGCTAGGAACTCTGCCTCAGCCCCGGTACGGGCCCTGGGTGTGTAGTCGCCAGGGATCTTTTCCACATAGCCGGGGAAATGTTCATCGTTGATCGCCGGGCTCCCTGGCCGGGCCCGGCCGTGGCGGGCGACTTCCACCGGGCCGGCGGGGCCGTGGTGAACGATGACGACCTTCTCATCCGGGCCGGTGCCGTGGGAACGGACGAACACCCTCTGCCCCAGCAAGTGCGATGGCACGGAATACATGGCGTTGTTGAACGTGACCATGGGCGTGTTCGGCGGCACGGTGCGAGCCAGACCGAAGGAGACCGTGTGGGCATCAGCCGGAACCCGGTGCAGACGCAAGACCTCCTCGGTCAGCATCGCCGCCGGTATGCGCTTGGTGCTGCGGTGCTCACGAGTATTGATATGAGCCATGAACTCCTGGCAAGCCTGCTCCAGCTCGGCGAACGAGCCGTACTCGGTACGCAGGTTCGTATCCTTGGGCACGAGGTCAGCCTTAGCGACCTTCACCGCGTTCTCCACCCCACCCTTGGAAGCCGGATCTGCTGGCTGGCAGGTCAACACGGTCACCCCGTAATAGCGGGCGAAATCAACGGTTTGCAGGTTCCGAACCGGCACCCCGGCAACATGGGAAACCGTGACCGTTTTTTCATTGTCAGTCAGGATATAAACCGGTGCCCCGCCAATAATGCGGAAGCACCGATCAAGAGCGGCGAATACGGACGGCGCTGTGCGGTCCCGCAGCGCGATCACAATTCGGAACCGTGACCAGGCCAGCCACGCCACGAACAACACCGTCTTCACCCCGCCAATGGAGGGGCCATCGCCGAAATCATATTGTAACCAGCCCCCTGGCTCGGTCACCCAGGGCCGATGCACCCGTACCCGTCCCAGCTTCCACGCGTCCTTGACCTGCGCCATCGCGCGGCGGGTAGAACGCTCTGAACCCTCAAAGCCCATTCCCACGAGCTTCTGATGGGCGACATCAGCCCGGATCCGGCCACGCGTCTTATCCACGAGCTCCTCGATCTTGGGCAAGTACTCATCAGTGATCTTTTCCCGGGCTACAGGTTCGGCCATCGGCTTGCCGGCTTCGCGGGCGGCTACGTGCTTGGCCACGGTGTGGTGCGAACATCCCGCGAGGACTGCCGCGGCGCGAAACGACTTCGTAAGATCGTACGCTTCAAGAATTTCCATGATTTCTCCGTCAGACTTCATACAGAGCCTCTTCCTGGTTTGGTTTGGTGCGACTAGACACCGACATCAAACCCCAGGAAGGGGCTCCCGCCGTTAAGAACACGGCGAGGCTAGTAAAAAGAGTGGGCAGATCTCATGGCCACCAATGGGCAGTTTTGCTGGCCATCAGTGGGCACTTTCGTGGCCGCCTATGGGAAGTTTTTCATGGCCGCTAACAGCCGAGCTCGTCAATGCACAGCAGGTCGGCCCTCCCATACCGGGCGATCGTCTTGGCCAGGACTTTCTCATCCTCTGCCTCGACAAGCTCGTTCACCAGCCTGGTGGCCAGGATATATTTGACCCGGAAGCCTTTCTCCGCGGCCGCGATGCCGAGCCCGATCAACAGGTGCGATTTACCTGTGCCCGAATCTCCGATCAGGCACAGGGGCAGGCCCTTGCGGATCCAATCCCCAGTGGCGAGGGTGTTGATCGTGGCCTGGCTGATGTTCGGATTAGCCTCGTAGTCAAAGTCACCCAACCATTTCTCGCGGGGGAAGTTCGCTGTTTTGACCCGACGGATTGAGGATCGTCGGTCCCGGTCATCACACTCGGCCAGCAACAGTTCAGCCAGGAATCCCTGGTAGGAGAGTTGTTCCTTGCCCGCCACCGTCAGGGCCTCATCAAGGACGGCTCGGATGGTGGGCAGGCGTAACCGCCGGCAGGCCTGATCCACGGCCGCAGTAGCTGCTTGTTCGGTCAGGCCCCGGCGCCGGCGCAAAGTCTGGGAGACAACAACAGGGGTGGTGGGACTCATGAGACCTGATCCTTCGGTAGAGGGGTGGTGTTCCGGGCGGGGAGTGTGAGGAGGCTGTCGTAGCCGGCGACCGAGGGCAGGGGCCGCTTATCCGGGGGCAGGCTGGCGATCACGGCCGCTGGGTCTGCCAGGCGGCGCTGGGTGAGACTGACAATCCGGTGCTCAACAATTTCGGATTTTGCGCCGGGATCGCAATCGGGCCGGGCCCACCCCTGAGTGTTCCGCTCGGCTGCGACACGCCTGGCCTCGACAGCGACGACGTCAGCACTCACGGCGCCCACTCTTAAGGCGGCAGTGATCCCGTCGATGACATCGCGGGCTTCCATGGAACGGTGGAGCAGCAAAACCTCGATCAGTTCTCGCGTGGCTGCGGTATCACCGTCGGTCCTCCTGGCCGCCGCCCAGAAAGCGTCATGAGCGGGGGTGAACACCCCCGATTCACGGGCCTGGGCCAGGGCCGTGGATCCAGGCAGGGCCCCGGGCTTGATCTTGAGCACTTCAAGATAGTGGTCAAGTTGCACGCATTGCCCGCCCCGGGCCACGGTCCGCGGATGGGCAGCGACGAGAGTCCTGCCCTCGAAGATCCTCACCTCCGTGGCGCGCAGGGACACCCGGACTTTGCGGTTGATGAACCGCACCGCAACGGAATACTTCGCCGAGCGGACCGCCACCAGCGCCGACCGATCAACCCTGGGCGTTAGGACTAGGCCCGGGTCGAAGTCCTCGAGCGGCAACGGGGCCAGCAAGGGCTGCTCAACGGCGAAGTCCTGCCCGACCGTGCGCAGGCGGTGGTTGACCCGCCGCCGGTCCTCGCCCTCGTCCCAGACCCGGAGCATCTCGTTCAGCTCAACCAGAGAATCAACGACAGGGACCGGGGTCAGAAAGTTCCGACGAAACCTGCCCACCTCTCCCTCGACCCCGCCCTTCTCATGGGCGCCTTTGATGTCAGGCTCGCAATAGAAAGCATCTAGCCCGTAGTGGGATTTGAACAGTACCCACCGCTCGTTCTCGATGCGTTGACGCCCGGCACCATAGATGACCTTCGTGACCGCGGAAGTCAGGTTGTCATACCGGATGTGCTTCGTCGGGACCCCTCCCAAAGCCTGGAACGCTTCGATATGGCCCTCCAGGAAGGCCTCCTGCGCGCAGGTAGGGTAGATGCGGTGGACAGATTTGCCCGAGTTCGAAAGCCGGAACGCGAACATGTAACACCGGGTCCTGACCCCGGCCAAATCAACCCAGACGTCCCCGAAATCAACCTCGGCCTCAGCGCCGGGCGCGTGTTCCTGCGGGATGAATACTTCCACCGGAGCCCGGCCAGCCTCGAAGGCAACCTCTGCGCGGCGGGTCTTCACATACTGGCGGACCGTCGAATACGAGATCACGGCCTGGTGCTCATCAACCAGACGATCGAAAATGCGTTGAGCGGTATGGCGTTGCTTCCGTGGCGCGTCAAGATCCGCGATAAGCATCTCATCAATGACGATCCTGAAACGGTCCAGCTTCGGAGCCGCACGGACAGGAACCTTTCGGATTGGTGGCTCGGCCGCCGCGAGGGCCTGACGGACAGTCCTGCGGGAAACCCCGTACGCCTTGGACAGTGCCCGGATTGATGAACCATTGACTCGAGCATCACGCCGGATCCTTGCAAATAGCTCCACCCTCAACTCCATCACTGCCCTCCATCGTTGGAAAAACAATCCTGATGAAATCAACGATGAAGTGGGCTCAGTTCAAACTGCGATTCATCGACCGGCGAGCCACCAAGTGGGCTCAACTCAAACTGCAGAAGTGGTCTCCATTCAAACTGCCATAATCAGGTGGGTTTGCGTGTTGGGTGAAAGGTGTGTATTGTTTTCCGAGTTGCCTCCCTTGTGGGGGGTGGCGTTTACTCCCTGGTGGTGGACCGGTTTTGCCGGTTCTTTTCTGGTGTTCTGGTGTGGTTT
>JBAUMA010000201.1:0-11682 GCA_049578485.1 Specibacter sp. | reverse complement strand
AACACGCATCAGTAAGCCTATTTTTCAAGGCCGTTGATGTTGGTCTGTTCCCGCTCCGGACTGTTTGCCCGGCGGGGTACTAACTCTAACACCAACTTGCCGCGTTAACCAAACGGCAAGCGGGTGTTAGTCCGTCACCCCGTATCTAGGCTTTGACGGCTTGAAGGTAGACGGCACCGAGCGGCGGAATCCGCAGTGCTACGGAGTGTTGCTGCCCGTCCCACGGCTTGGCCTCGGCAGCGAGCCGGCCGGCGTTTCCGACTCCCGATCCGCCGTACACCTCGGCATCGGTATTGAGGGCTTCTTCCCATGCCCCGGCCTGCGGAAGTCCCACCCGGTAGCCCTCGTAGGCAACACCGGCAAAGTTGATGACACACACCAGCGGGTTGCCGGCCTTGTCGATGCGGATGAAGGAGACCACATTGTGGGCGGTGTCCCCTCCATTGATCCAGGTGAATCCCTCGGGCGTATTGTCCTGCTCGGACAGTGCCGGGATCTCGACGTAGACCCGGTTCAGCTCCTGGACGAGAAGCTGGATGCCCTGGTGCTGCGGGTTTTCCGCCAGCCACCAGTCGAGCCCGTGCTGTTCGCTCCATTCCGCTTCCTGGCCGAATTCGGTTCCCATGAAGATCAGCTGCTTGCCCGGGTGCGCCCACTGGAACGCCAGGTAGGCACGCAGGTTTGCCAATTGCTGCCACCGGTCACCGGGCATTTTCCGCAGCAACGAACCCTTGCCGTGCACCACTTCATCGTGGCTGATGGGCAGCAGGAAGTTTTCCGTGAAGGCGTACACCATCGAGAACGTGATCTGGTTGTGGTGCCATCCCCTATTGATGGGGTCTTCGGCCATATAGGTCAGGGAGTCGTGCATCCAACCCATGTTCCATTTGATGCCAAAGCCCAGTCCACCGGCACTGGTGGGTCCGGTGACACCCGGGAACGCCGTCGACTCCTCGGCGATGGTGACAATGCCGGGGTTGCGGCGGTAGGCGGTGGCGTTCATTTCCTGCAGGAAGCTGATGGCCTCCAGGTTTTCCCGGCCACCGTACTTGTTCGGGCTCCACTGCCCGTCTTCCCGGGAGTAGTCAAGGTAGAGCATTGAGGCAACCGCGTCCACGCGCAGGCCGTCAATGTGGAACTCCTCCATCCAGTACAGCGCGTTGGCCACCAGGAAGTTGCGCACCTCGTTGCGGCCAAAATCAAAGATCAGCGTTCCCCAGTCCGGGTGTTCGCCCAACCGCGGATCCGAGTGCTCGTACTGCGCGCCGCCGTTGAACTTT
Organism: Specibacter sp.; assembly: GCA_049578485.1. Taxonomy (GTDB): domain Bacteria; phylum Actinomycetota; class Actinomycetes; order Actinomycetales; family Micrococcaceae; genus Specibacter. The sequence continues at coordinate 10,402 of JBAUMA010000201.1, read as the reverse complement.
GCCAGCGCCCATTCGTCCTTCGGGAAGTGCGCCGGCACCCAGTCCATGATGACGCCGACGCCGGCCTGGTGCAGTGCGTCGACGAGGTACCGGAATTCGTCGGGGTGGCCAAAGCGGGACGTGGGCGCAAAATAGGACGTCACCTGGTAACCCCAGGAGCCGCCAAACGGATGCTCGGCCACAGGCATGAGTTCCACGTGGGTGAACCCCAGCCATTGCACGTATTCGACCAGCTCTTTGGCCAATTCGCGGTAGCCCAAGCCCATCCGCCAAGAACCAAGGTGCACCTCATACACACTCATGGGCGAATTGTGCGGATCGCGCGTGGCCCGTGCGGCCATCCAGGCCGAGTCCTCGAACGCGTAGTTTGACTCCACAACCCGGGAAGCGGTCAAGGGCGGAACCTCGGTGCCGTAGGCCATGGGGTCGGCCTTTTCCAGCCACTGCCCGTGTTCGGTGAGGATCTCGAACTTGTAGCGCTCCCCCACCTCCACGGACGGGATGAACAGTTCCCACACCCCGCTGGAGCCAAGGCTGCGCATGGCGTGGGAGCGGCCGTCCCAGGCATTGAACTCACCGATGACCCGCACGGCGCGCACGCTGGGAACCCACACGGCAAAGCTGACACCCGTGATGTCCCCCATGCTGGAGTGGTAGCGCTGGACGTGGGCGCCCAACACCGTCCACAGGGTTTCATGGCGGCCCTCGGCCATCAGGTGCAGGTCAAGCTCGCCCACCGTGGGCAGGTACCGGTACGGGTCATCGACCTGCTGCATCGAGTCGGCATAGCCGACCTCGAGGCGATAGTCGGGGACATGTCCCGGCTCCGCCACGGGAATCACGGCAACCCAAATGCCGCCGTGCTCGTGCTCCATGGGGAAACGGCCGTTTGCCGTCACGAGCCACACAGACTCCGCCAAGTGGCGCAGTGTGCGGACGGTGACGTGCTCCCCGCCAGCGGATTCTTCACCCAAGTGCGCACCCAGCACCGAGTGCGGCGCGTGATAGGTCCCCTCGGAAACGCTGGCCAACACTCCCGGATCGACTGCCAGGGGGGCGATTTTCTTCAGTCCCATGTCCACACTGCTTTCCCTTGATTCAAACAAATCCCGTACGGCCTTCACCGGAACCGATACCCATCCGGGCCGGTTCGCCAATTCATAAACAACCTCGTACAGCGCCTTGTCCAGCCACAATGCCGTAAACAGCGCCGATTCCTGACCAACACTGCCACGGCCGGCGCCTTGATAGCCGTCCATGAAGGCCGTGGCGCACTCCTGCATCCACCGGGCTGCATCGGATTCGGCCACGGTTCCCTGGCGCACAGCTTGTGCCCCGGCGTAATCAAAGGACCGCAGCATACCCACCACGTCGCGCAGCGGAACGTCAAGGTGCCCGCGCTCGGCCAGCGGACGCAGCGGTTCGCCCTCAAAGTCCAGGATGTACCAGCCCCCACTGCTCGCATGGGGTTCATGGATGAGCTGCCCCAGGTGCAGGTCGCCGTGGATGCGCTGCACCTGAGGCACCTCCGGTCGGCTCCGCAGCTGCGCGACGACGTCGGCAAGTGCCGCATCATAGGGTCCGACGACGGCGCCGGCCAGGTCCCAGGCCCATTCCAGCCGGGCGACGATCGCCTCCACAAAATCCGCGGCCTCTGCGCCCGTATATGTTTTGGTGCCCAGTGTTTTGCGCAGGCTGGCGTGAACGGTGGCCAGGGCGGCGCCTATGGCCCGCGCCTCGACGCCGAATCCTGTGTTGCCGGCAGCGGCGGCCAAGGCGCTCTCCCACCCGTCCCGGCCATCGGCGATAAACGTGTGAATGACAAAGAGCGTTGCCGGATCCGAACCGGGCGAACCGGCCGTGTCACCAATGCTTGCGGTGACGGCTGCCTGCAAGGCCGGGACACTCGAATCGCCTGCTTGGGCCAGTGCCCGCCCAATCTCCACTTCGGGGTGTTCCCCTGGGTGGAGCACGCGGAAGAACTTTGCGATGAGCGGCTGCCCGGCCAGGGTGAACATCACCGAGGAATTGGACTGTTCCGCGGTCATGACGCGCACGCCCGTGACACGGTTCGTGCCAAGGGCGCGTCCCAGCGCATCGCTGCGCCACACCGACGCGGCAGAGTCCCCGGACATCGCGGCAAGCCAGGCGTTGAGGAATCCGGGATCGGCCAGGGCGTCATAAACCCAATCCCCCGAGTCGAGCCGGCCCAGCAAAGCAGAGTCCGGCAGGGTTGCCATCTTGCTCCGGTAGACACCCAACGGGACCTGCAGCGTGACGGCCGCCCCGGCGTCGTGCCCGGAATTGTCCGGCGACGGCGAGACGCCCTTGGCCGGACCGACGGCGGCAAAAACTACAGTGTAAGCGGAGCCGGAATCCGGGCCCGGCAGGTCCAGCGTGCCGGCAATGCGCACGGGGGCGGCGGCATCATTCTTGAGCGGGTACCAGCGTTGTTGCGGGAGCCACGGGGCCAAAAGGGCGGCGAGTGGGGACGTCATTGGGGCCCTCGGGGCGGTACGGGGCTGCAGCCGTGCGAAAACGCCATGGCTACCGCCGCACGTGCAGGATGTGGGCCGGTTCCAGGCGGGCGTCCAGACGGAAGTAGTTTTGCTTGCCCCAGTTCCACGTGGCTCCGGTGACCAGATCCTCCACCTCGAAGGTGCCGTCGGCGGCCAGCCCGTCCAACTCCAGCGCGTCAAGGTCCAGGGTGACCTGGCCTTCGCGCATGCTGTGCGGGTCGACGTTGATGACCACGATGATCGTGTCCTTATAGGCGGGGGCATCGGCGGTGGCTGCCACCACCTTGTGCTTGCTGAAGACCAGGGTGGCGTCGTCGGAGCTTTCGTGCAGGGTCAAGTTTTCCAGGTCCTGCAGGGCCGGGTGGTTGCGGCGGATCGTGTTCAGCAAGGTGACGAACGGGGCCAGCGACTTTCCGGCCGCCTCGGCAGCGGCAAAGTCCCTGTCCTTGTACTCGTATTTTTCATTGTCGATGTTCTCTTCAGAATCGGGCCGGGCCACGTGCTCATACAGCTCAAAGCCGGCGTACATGCCCCACAGGGGGCTGCCCATGGCGGCCAGGATGGCACGGATCTTGAATGCGGGGGGGCCTCCGAACTGCAGGAACTCTGTCAAGATGTCAGGGGTGTTCACGAAGAAGTTTGGCCGGAAGTAGCCCGCCGACTCCCGGCTGACGTGGTGCAGGTACTCCTCCAGCTCGGCTTTGGTGTTGCGCCACGTGAAGTAGCTGTAGGACTGCTGGAAACCGGCACGACCCAAGGCCGCCATCATGGCCGGGCGGGTGAAGGCCTCGGCCAGGAACACGACGTCGGGGCGTTCGGCGTTGATGGTGCCGATGAGCCACTCCCAGAACCAGACGGGCTTGGTGTGCGGGTTATCCACGCGGAAGATGCGCACGCCGTGGTCGATCCAGAGGCGCACGATCCGCAGGATTTCCGCCGACAGCCCAGTGGGGTCGTTGTCAAAGTTCAGCGGGTAGATGTCCTGGTACTTCTTGGGCGGGTTTTCCGCGTAGGCAATGGTGCCGTCCACGCGGGTGGTGAACCATTCGGGGTGCTCCGTGGCCCACGGGTGGTCGGGGGCGCACTGCAACGCCAAGTCGAGGGCAACTTCGAGCTCCAGCTCGTTGGCCGCGGCAACAAATGCGTCAAAGTCGGCGAAGGTGCCCAAGTCCGGGTGGATGGCGTCATGCCCGCCGGCCGCCGAGCCGATGGCCCACGGCGAACCGGGATCACCGGGGCCGGCCACCAGCGTGTTGTTGGGGCCCTTCCGGTTGATGGTGCCGATGGGGTGGATGGGCGGCAGGTAAACCACGTCAAAACCCATGGTCGCAACGGCCGGGAGCCGGTGTGCCGCCGTCGTGAACGTGCCACTGGTCCACTCGCCGGTGTCGGGGTTGCGCTTTGCCCCCTCGGAGCGGGGGAAGAATTCATACCAGGCGCCGCGGCCCGCGGCGTCACGCTCCACGGCCAGCGGGTAGGCGCGGCTTTGGGTCACCAGATCGCGCAACGGGAACTGGCCGACGGCGGCACGTACGGCCGCGCCGGTGCCGGCGGCCAGGCGGTCATTGACGTTGGCGGCGGTGTCAGCCAGGGACTTGGCCGCCTGCTTGAACGTTTCGGCCGGCCCGGAGTGCCCGGCGGCCTTCGCATCCTTGGCTGCCTGGGCCAGCAGCAGCTCGCCCTCGGCCAGCATGACCTCGACGTCGACGCCGGCGTTGATCTTGACCTGCGCGTTGTGGGTCCAGGTGGCGTAAAGGTCGGTCCAGCCTTCGATGGCGAAGGACCAGGCACCCGCCGATGTTGGCGTCAGTGCGCCGGCCCACGCATCCGTGCCCTTGCCCAGCGGTGCCAGCCGGGTCCTTTGAGCCTCAGTGCCGTTGGGGTCAAACAGCACGGCGGTGACGCCGACGGCGTCGTGCCCTTCACGGAAAACCACTGCCCGGACCTGGACGTCCGCGCCGCGAACCGCCTTGGCCGCAAAACGGCCGTCCTCGATGACGGGCTGGACGCCGGTGATCGGGATGCGCCCAAATCGCAGGCCGTCAGCGGGGTTCGCTGACGGGTTCACGGTCGGACTTGCGGCAGTCTTCGCCGCGGCGCCGGCAGATTTTCGGACGGCAGGCTTGGCTGCTGCGCCTCCGGTCGCTGCTGGTGCTGTGCGGGCTGGCTTTGAAGTAGTCACAGACAAGACGTTAGCGACTCCCGTCACATATTGCTAAGGCAGATGTTGATTTCGCCCAATTCGTCCAAGATATGGAGAATTTGACGACGCGAGTGGAATTCGTGACGTCACGAATAGCCTTTTGTGTCCGCAACAAAGTATTGCGGAAACTTTCATAGGCTATGGTGACCGGCATGAAGGCAATTCGACGATTCACCGTCCGCACCGTTGTTCCCGAGCCGATCGGCGCCCTCCCCCGCCTGGCCACCAACCTGCGCTGGTCATGGCATCTGCCAACCCGCCGGTTGTTCGAATCCCTGGACCCCGTACTGTGGGCCGAAGTCCGCCAAGACCCCCTGGCCATGTTGGCGGCAATCTCCCGCGAACAGTTGCTGGCACTCGCGGCAGACCCAGCCGTGGTGGCACGGGTCGCCGAAGCCGACCGGTCACTGAGCCAGTACCTCAGCGAGCCCCGCTGGTACCAGGGCCTTGGCCCGGAGGCGCCGGAAACCATCGCATACTTCTCCCCTGAATTTGGCATCACCGAAGTCCTCCCCCAGTACTCCGGCGGTCTGGGCATCCTGGCCGGCGACCACCTGAAAACCGCCTCCGACCTTGGCGTGCCGCTGATCGGCGTCGGGCTGCTCTACCAGGCCGGCTACTTCAAACAGTCACTTTCCCGCGACGCCTGGCAGCAGGAAAGCTACCCGCTGCTGGACCCCGACGCACTCCCGTTGACGCTGCTGCGCGAGGACGACGGCACACCGGTGGAGATTTCGCTGCCGCTGCCCGAGGGCCGCCTGCTGCGCGCCCACGTCTGGCGCGCCGACGTGGGCCGGGTGCCGCTGCTGCTGATGGACTCCAACGTGGCCGGAAATGACGAAGCCGCCCGGGGCGTAACCGACCGCCTCTATGGCGGCGGCGGCGATCACCGTTTGTCGCAGGAACTGCTCCTGGGCATGGGCGGGGTCAAGGCCTTGCGCGCCTACGCCCGCCTGACGGGAACCCCCGCCCCGGAGGTATTCCACACCAACGAAGGCCATGCCGGCTTCCTGGGCATTGAGCGCATCCGCGAACTCATGGACCCGGCTGTCACCGAGCACCCGCTGTCGTGGAGCGAGGCACTGGCCGCAGGACGCGCCTCCACGGTCTTCACCACCCACACACCGGTGCCTGCCGGCATCGACAGGTTCCCGCGCGCCATGATCGAGCACTTCTTTGCCGGTGACCTCGCCCCTGGCGTGCCTGTCGCCGACATCCTCTCCCTGGGTGCGGAAAACTACAACGACGGCAACCCGGACGTGTTCAACATGGCCGTTATGGGGCTGCGCCTGGCCCAGCGTGCCAACGGCGTGGCCAAGTTGCACGGCGTCGTCTCACGCGAAATGTTTGCCGGCCTGTGGCAGGGCTTCGACCACGACGACGTTCCCATCACCTCCGTGACCAACGGCGTCCACGTGCCCACCTGGGTCGACCCCCAGCTGGCCGAGCTGGCGAGGGAAAAGTTTGGCACGGATGTGCTCGACGGTCCCGATTGGTCCAAGGTCTACGACGTCAGCGACGCCGATGTGTGGGCCCTGCGCCGGCGCTTGCGGTCGGCACTCGTCGAGGACGCCCGGCGTCGGCTGCGCGCCTCGTGGAAGAAGCGCGGCGCGGCCGATGCACAGCTTGCCTGGACTGATTCCGCCCTCGACCCCGATGTCCTTACCATTGGTTTTGCCCGTCGCGTGCCGACATACAAGCGACTGACTCTGATGCTGCGCGACCCCGCCCGGCTCAAGGCGCTGCTTTTGCACCCCGAACACCCGATCCAGCTGGTCATTGCAGGCAAGTCGCACCCCGCCGACGACGCCGGCAAGAAGATGATCCAGGACCTGGTCCAGTTCACCGACGACCCCGAGGTGCGTCACCGCATCGTGTTCCTGCCCAACTACGACATCGCCATGGCCCGGACCTTGTTCCCCGGCTGCGACGTCTGGTTGAACAACCCGCTGCGCCCCTTGGAGGCGTGCGGAACGTCCGGCATGAAGGCCGCCATCAACGGCTCCCTTAACTTGTCCGTCATGGACGGCTGGTGGGATGAGCTGTACGACGGCGAAAATGGCTGGGCAATCCCCACTGCCAACCAGGGCACCAGCGAAGAGGAGCGCGACGACATCGAGTCGGCCGCGCTGTACGAGCTGCTGGAAAACCAGGTTGCACCCCGTTTCTACGGGGATGTTGGGGCCGAGGCCGCCGGTTCTGCCGGCCCGTCCCAGACCACCAACGGCAGCCTTCCGGCGCACTGGATTTCCATGATCAAGCACACCCTGGCCCAGCTGGGGCCGGCGGTTTCGGCCGAACGCATGGTCAAGGAATACGTGCAACGGCTCTACGAGCCGGCTGCCGTTTCCGGACGCGCTGCACGGGCCAACGACTACGCCGGCACACGCGCCGTCGCGTCGTGGATTGATTCGGTGCGAGCTGGATGGCACGGAGTGCACATTGAACACGTGGAATCCCACGGCCTGGCCGACGAGCCACAGATCGGCGAAACCATCCAGGTCCGCGCCCATGTGAACCTGGACGGCCTGCACGCCGAGGACGTCACGGTCTCGGTGCGGTACGGCCATGTGGGCGACACCGATGAACTCAGCGACACCCGGACCCTGGACTTGGACACCGTCACTGATCTGGGCAACGGCCGGCACCAGTTCGCCTCCGACCTGGTCATTGACCGCTCCGGCAGCTTCGGCTACGCCGTGCAGGTGCTTCCCCGCCACGAAGCCCTGGCCAACCCGGCCGAACTGGGGCTGATCGTCACCTCGTAGCAAAAGTTGAGGGGACACATCACCCGCCGTTGAGGGGACACATCACCCCGTCCCAGCCTGGGGTCACCCCCCGGCATGGGGGGGTGATGTGTCCCCTCAACAAAAGGCGCGGGTGATGTGTCCCCTCAACTCAACGAGCGGCGAGGTCGTTGCGGTAGATCTGGACCGTGTTGGCTTCCACCATGACGGTCTTGCCTGCCGGGATCAGCGGCACCGAGCGGGGCAGCCGGAAGGAGGGTTCGCCGTCGTCGTCAAGGGTGGGAGCGGCTGTGGTCATGCGCAGCATGTACGGCCGCGGGGACACTTCCGGGTCCTCGGCGAAGCGCGGGTTGGCCGGCAGTGTCACGTCCTCGTCGGTGATGCCGGTGTTGAACACGGCCAGGCCGTCCACCTGCCCGTTCGGGGAGCCGATCAGCATGGTCAAGACCCGTTCGTGCGGGTTGGTCCAGCGGTCCGGGGTCATGGGCAGCCCGTCGGCGCCAAACCAGTGGATGAAGGACTCGCCGCCACGGGTGGGGTAGCTGCTGGGCTGTTCGTCCAGGAAGTCCTTGCGGATCTGCAGCATGCGCTTGGTGGCGGAGAGCATGGTCTTGGCCTCGTCGTCGAGGGTCCAGTCCAGCCAGGCAATCTCGTTGTCCTGGCAGTAGGCGTTGTTGTTTCCGCCTTGGCTGCGGCCGAGCTCGTCGCCGGCCGCAATGAGCGGCACGCCCAAGGACAGCAACATGGTGGCCATCAGGTTCCTGGCGGTGCGGGAGCGCTGTGCCAGGATCTCGGGATCGTTCGTGATGCCCTCCACGCCGTGGTTCCAGCTGCGGTTGTCGCCGTGGCCGTCCCGGTTCCCTTCCTGGTTGTCCTCGTTGTGCTTGACGTTGTAGGCGGTCAGGTCGGCCAGGGTGAAGCCGTCATGGGCCGTGATCATGTTGACCGAGGCCATGGGGCTGCGCCCGGACTCGGCGAAAATGCCCGCGGATCCGCCCAGTGCGTCACCAAACTTGCCCAGGCTGCCATGGTGGTGGCCATCGAGCTTGGCGGCCCGGTCCGTCAGCCACACCTCGCGGACCTTGTCCCGGAAGGAGTCATTCCAATCGGACCAGCCGGTGGGGAAATTCCCTGTCTGCCAGCCGCCAAAGCCAACATCCCACGGTTCGGAGATGAGCTTGGTGGAGGCCAGGACGCCATCGGTTGCGGCCGCCAGCAGGAACGGGTGCTGGTTGGTGAATTCGTGCACGCCGTTGCGCGCCAAGGACACGGCCAGGTCAAACCTGAAACCGTCGATGTGGAATTCCTCCACCCAGTACCGCAGCGAATCCATGGCCATCTTGATGACATGCGGATTGCCGAAGTTCAGCGTGTTGCCGCACCCCGTGGTGTCGACATAGCTGCCGTCCCGCATGCGGTAGTACTGTTCCTCCGCCAGGCCGCGCCAGCTCAGGGCGGGTCCGCCCTGGCCGCCCTCGGCCGTGTGGTTGTACACCACGTCCAGGATCACTTCGATCCCGGCCATGTGCAGCAGCTTGATCATGCCCTTGAGCTCATCCTGCACGGCTTCCGGGCCCCGTGTCCGGGCCGCGGCGCTGGCATAGTCAACCTGGGGCGCGAAGAAGCCCAGGGTGTTGTAACCCCAGTAATTGCGCATGCCCGTGCCGTGCAGGTGCGGCTCGTCGATGTGGAAATGGATCGGCAAGAGCTCGACGGCGGTCACGCCCAGGTCCACCAGGTGCTGGATCATGACGGGGTGGGCCATTCCGGCATAGGTGCCCCGGATGTCCTCGGGAATGTCAGGATGCAGCATGGTCTGCCCGCGCACGTGGGCCTCATAGAACACGGTGTTGCGCCACGGCGTGTTGGGCCGCTTGACATCGCCCCAATCGAAGGTTGAATGCATGCGCACCGAGGTGTACCTCACCGTGCCGTCGGCTGTGGTTTGTTCGTCGATGTAGTGGCCGTACGGGTCAAGGAGTAGCTGCACGGACTCCGGGTCCACCGACAGCATGTCGGCGGAATCGTCCTCAAAGTCTGTGTAAAACCCGTACCGGCTGCCCGCGGGCATGTCGGAAACCAAGCCGTGGTGGACGCCGTCGGTCAGGTCCGGAAGCAGTATTGCCTTCCACTGGCCGCCGGGCGGCTGGTAACACAGCACCACATGGGCCAGGGCAGGGGCGTAGACGGCAATGTTTGCCGCCTCCGGCCCGTTCTGGCGCGGCAGCTTGCTCACTCCCAGGGGGAAACGGCGCGACAACGCCGCCCCCAGGTTTCCGAAGGCCTCAACCACGGTTGCCGGCACGTTTATGCCTGGGTGGCGCGCTGTTTTGAGACCTCGTACAGGCTGATGCCCACGGCCATGGAGGCGTTGAGGGATTCCATGGCCGAGTTGATCGGGATGGAGACGATCTGGTCGCAGTTCTCCCGCACCAGGCGGGACAGACCCTTGCCTTCGGATCCGACAACGATGCAGATCGGGTCCCTGGCCAGGCCGAGGTCGGGCAGCGAAACGTCGCCGTCGCCGTCGAGCCCCAGCACAAAGTAGCCCATCTTCTGGAACGCGCCAATGGCCCGGTTCAGGTTGGGTGCCTTGGCGACGGGCACGCGCACGGCGGCACCGGCGCTGGTCTTCCAGGCGGCAGCGGTCACGCCGGCGCTGCGGCGTTCGGGGATGACGACGGCGTGGCCGGAGAACGCGGACACGCTGCGGATGATGGCACCAAGGTTGCGGGTGTCGGTGATGCCGTCCAAGGCGACGATCAACGGGGCGTTGGCAATGTGGCCCTTTTTCCACTTCGCCATGACCTCGGAGGCCATGTCCACGGCGTCCTCGTACTCATACGGCGGGATCTGCAGAACCAGGCCCTGATGGATGGCGTCCTCGGTGAGGCGGTCCAGTTCGAGCTTTTGTGCCTCGAGCAGGGGGATGC
>JBAUMA010000200.1:0-14814 GCA_049578485.1 Specibacter sp. | reverse complement strand
GGGCTGGGGCCCCTCGGGCGCGTGGGCCCAAATACTGGGCGGGCCCCGGCTCGGCCACCGGAATTAGGCGTCCACGGGGCGCGTGGGCGGCGTGCCGTCACCAAACGGCCGCCCGCCCAGCACTTCGCGCCCGTGCGGGGTCAGCCAGCCTGATTCGTCGGGGCCCTTGGGCACAATTTTGGTGGGGTTCAGGTCCTCGTGCACCACGTAGTAGTGCTTTTTGATCTGTTCAAAGTTCACAGTGTCGCCAAAGCCGGGCGTCTGGAACAAGTCCCGCGCATAGCCCCACAGGGCCGGCATCTCGATGAGCTTGTTCCTGTTGCACTTGAAGTGCCCGTGATAGACGGCGTCAAAGCGGACCAGGGTGGTGAACAGCCGCACGTCTGCCTCGGTGATGGTCTCCCCCATCAGGTACCGCTGCACGGAAAGGCGCTCCTCAAGCCAGTCAAGGGCGGTGAACAGGCGGTCATACGCCTCCTCGTAAGCGTCCTGGCTGCCGGCAAAACCACACCTGTACACGCCGTTGTTGACCTCCGTGAACACCCGCTTGTTCACCGCGGCCATCTCTTCGCGCAGCGCCTCCGGGTACAAGTCGGGGGCGCCGTCCCGATGGAATTCCCGCCATTCGGTGGAGAAATCCAGCGTGATCTGCGGGAAGTTGTTCGTCACCACGGCACCGCTGGGCACATCCACCATGGCCGGAACCGTGATGCCGCGCGGGTAGTTGGGGGTGCGCTTGAAGTAGGCCTCCTGCAGCCGTTCAATGCCGAGCACCGGGTCCACACCGCCCGGGTCCAGGTCAAAGGTCCAGGACCGGACGTCGTGCGTGGGGCCGCACACTCCGATGGAAATGGCGTCCTCGAGCCCCAAAAGCCGGCGCACGATGGTGGAGCGGTGCGCCCACGGGCAGGCGCGTGCCACCACCAGGCGGTACCGGCCCGCCTCCACCGGATAACCGTCGGTCCCGTCCCGGGTGATCCGCGTTTCAATGTAGTGGGTGTCCCGGGTGTATTCGGTGCCGGTGACGTAGCTGCCCTTGGTGCTGAACTCTTCCGTGCCCTGTGTGTCCATCCCGCCAGCCTATGCCGCCGCGCAGCCCCTGTCATGAACCTGCCCGGCCCCGCTGCGAACCGCGGACGACGGCGGCACTGCGGTTGCGCCGTCGTCCGCGCAAAGCGTAACCAAGCGCGACACACCCCGCGGCTCTTTACTGTCTAAAAAAAGCCGGACTATGATCAACAAGCACGAGGTGAATGATCCGGTGGGCGCCAGGGATGTTGGCAACGGCATCTTGAAAGTGTCCACGCACAGTGCCACCGACAGTGAGGACCTTTCCATGGCGGCCCCCGAGGCAGCAACCAGCAGTGCGTCCGCCCAGCAAACCATCAACGGCGCCGGCAGTGCCATGGTGGAATTCAAGGGCGTCAGCAAGGTCTACCAAACCGGGGCCCCGGCCGTGGGGAACCTTGACCTGAGCATCGAGACAGGCAAGATCACGGTCTTCGTGGGCCCGTCGGGCTGCGGCAAGACCACTTCGCTGCGCATGATCAACCGCATGGTGGAGCCCACCAGCGGCACCATCACGGTGGGCGGGCGGGATGTGGGCTCCATCCCCGCTCCCGAGCTGCGCCGTTCCATGGGGTATGTGATGCAGTCCGCCGGCCTCTTGCCGCACCGCACTGTCCTGGACAATGTGGCCACCGTGCTGCGGCTGAACCGCGTGCCGCGTGCCGAGGCGCACCGCCGCTCCCGCGAACTGCTCGAAACCGTGGGCTTGTCCGCCGCCATGGCCAAGCGCTACCCCAACCAGCTTTCCGGCGGGCAGCAGCAGCGTGTGGGCGTGGCACGGGCGCTGGCCGCCGACCCGCCCGTGCTGCTCATGGACGAGCCCTTCTCCGCCGTGGATCCCGTGGTGCGTGCCGAACTCCAGCAGGAGCTGCTGCGGCTCCAGCGCGAGCTCGCCAAGACCATCATCTTCGTCACGCACGACATCGACGAAGCCACCCTCCTCGGCGACAGGGTGGCCGTGTTTGCCACGGGCGGCCGCGTGGCCCAGTACGCTGCACCGGAGGAGATCCTGCGCGCCCCGGTGGACGACTTCGTGGCCGCCTTTGTGGGACGTGACCGCGGCTTCCGCCACCTGTCCTTCCACCCCGGAACCTCCGTCCCCGTCCACGCGGCCCCGGCCGTGGTGTGGGACGGCGGCGCAACCACCGTGCGGGAGTGGGCGCTGGCCGTCGACGCCGGCAACCGTCCCGTGGGCTGGCTTGCCCCCGGCACGGCTGGCCCTCTGGTGCCGGGCGGCTCCCTGTTCCATGCCGGGGACACCCTGCGCAACGCCCTGGACGCGGCATTGTCGTCGCCGTCGGGCCTGGGCGTTGCGGTGGACGACGCCGGAGAAGTCACGGGCGTGGTCAAGGCGCCCGAGGTGCTGGTAGCCATCGAGGCCGCGCGCATCGCCCGCAGCACCGATTCCGGGGGGCGCTGATGCAGTGGTTCCTGGAGAATCGCGCGCAGGTGTTCAGCCTGGCCGGCTACCACCTGGTCCAAGCCGTGCTCCCGTTAGTGCTCAGCGTCATCATTGCCATCCCGCTGGCCCAGCTGGCGCGGCTGAACAAGGTGGCCGGCGGGATCATCCTTTCCGCCGGGTCATTGCTGTACACCGTCCCGTCGCTGGCCTTGTTCGTGATCCTGCCCAGCGTGCTGGGCACCAAGATCCTGGACTTCACGAACATCATCGTGGCCCTGACCATCTATGCCGTGGCCCTGCTGGTCCGCTCCACCCTTGACGCGCTGAATTCGGTGGACGACGGCATCCGCGCCGCGGCCACAGCCATGGGGTTCAAGCCCGTGCAGCGCTTCCTCACGGTTGACCTGCCCCTGTCCGTCCCCGTGCTGTTTGCCGGGCTGCGGGTGATCTCGGTGAGCAACATTTCCCTCGTCACGGTGGGCGCCCTGCTGGGCATCCCGAGCCTGGGGTTCTTCTTCACCGACGGCCTGCAACGGAACTTCCCCACCGAGATCGTGGTGGGGATCGTGGGCACGCTGGTGCTGGCCCTGCTGATGGACATTGTGCTGGTGCTGCTCCAACGCCTGCTCACGCCGTGGCTGCGGACGGGTTCCCGCGCCAAGACGGTGGCGGCCCCGGCCGACGCCGCGATGGGGGTTCCCGCATGAGCCCGCACGCCGCACTCCCCGCCGCCACCACGTACACGTCAGCGGACCCCTTTTCCCAGGGCCTGCAATGGCTGCTTGATCCCGCCAACTGGCAGGGCCCGGCCGGTGTTCCGGTGCGCGTTGCCGAGCACCTGGGCTACTCCGGGCTGATCTTGCTCATTTCGCTCGCCATCGCCGTGCCCATCGGATTGTTCGTGGGGCACACGGGCCGGGGTCGCGTCGTCGTGGTTTCCCTGGCGGGCCTGCTGCGAGCCCTGCCAACGCTGGGCGTCATGACTTTGTTCGCCCTGATGGCCACCTCCACGCTCTCCCTCATGCCGGCCGTCTGGGCGCTCGTGCTGTTGGCTGTGCCGCCCATTTTGACGGGCACCTATGCCGGCATCGCCGCCGTCGACCGGGAGATTGTCGACGCGGCCCGCGGGGTGGGCATGACCGAATGGCAGCTCTTGTTCCGCGTGGAGGTGCCCAACGGCCTGTCCGTCATGTTGGGCGGTTTCCGCTCCGCCGTGTTGCAGGTGGTGGCCACGGTGGCCGTTGTGGCGTTTATCAGCCTCGGCGGGCTGGGCCGGTACATCATTGACGGGCTGGCGGTGCAGGACTACGGTCAGGTGCTGGGCGGCGCAGTGATTATTGCTGCCGTGGCAATTGTGATTGACGGCGTACTCGCGCTCATCCAGCGCGTGGCGGTTTCACCTGGTTTAAAAGATGTCCGAAAAATTCCGGACCGCATACCCTCCGGCGGGGAAACCCTCGCCGCCGGTACTTCAGGAGGAAAATCATGAATATCAATTCCCGCCCCAACCGCAGGGCCGTCCTTGGCGCAGCCGTGGGACTATCCGTTGCACTGGCCGTAAGCGCCTGCGGCGGCGGCAACCCGCTGGCCGCCTCATCGTCAGGCGGTGCCTCCGGTTCCGCCGGCCCCGTGGTGGTGGGCTCGGCCAACTTCGCCGAAAGCCAGACGGTCGCCGAAATTTATGCCGGAGCGCTCAACGCCGCCGGCGTCACGGCCACCACCAAGCTGAATATCGGAGCCCGCGAGGTGTACGTCAAGGCCGTCGAGGACGGGTCCATCGATGTGGTCCCCGACTACAGCGGCAACCTCCTTGGCTACCTTGACCCCAAGACCACGGCCACCACCGCCGAGCAGGTCATTGCCGCACTGCCCGCCGTCATGCCGTCCGGGTTGTCGGTCCTGGACGCGGCCAAGGCCGAAGACAAGGACGCCATGGTGGTCACGGCCGAAACGGCGGCCAAGTACAACCTCAAGAGCATCGAGGACCTGGCCAAGGTCTGCAGCCAGCTCACGCTGGGTGCGCCGCCGGAATTCCAGACCCGCCCTTACGGCCTGCCGGGCCTGAAGTCCCATTACAACTGCGTGCCGGCGAAGTTCACCCCCATTGGTGACGGCGGCGGGCCGCTGACCGTCAAGGCGCTTCTGAACAATGACGTGCAGGTGGTTGACATCTTCACCACCTCCCCGTCGATCCCGGAAAACAAGCTCGTGGTGTTGACCGACCCCAAGAACAACTGGCTGGCCCAGCAGGTCCTTCCGTTGGTCAAGTCGGCCAAAGTCAGCGACGCGGCCAAGGCGGCCCTGAACAAGGTCTCCAGCCTGCTCACGACCGAGGACCTCATCAGCTTGAACAATGAGGTCAGCGGAGCCCAGAAGATGGATCCGAAGGCTGCCGCGGCCGCCTGGCTCAAGGACAAGGGCATCACCAAATAATCCGGGCCGGGCGCTGGGGCACTCGCCGATGCAAGGAGGAAGATCCAATGTACAGGGCAAGTTGGAACGGCGCCGTCATCGCGGAATCCGCAGAGACGGTCGAGATTGAAGGCAACCAGTACTTTCCACCTGACTCGGTCAATCGCGCGTTGTTGACGGACAGCCCCACCACGAGCGTGTGCCCGTGGAAGGGCTCCGCCAGCTACTACTCGGTCACGGCCAACGGGCAAAACAACCCGGACGCTGCCTGGTACTACCCGGAGCCCAAACCGGCCGCCGCCGAAATCCGCAACTACCTGGCGTTTTGGCGCGGCGTAGTGGTTGAACAGCTCCCTGGCACCTGAGGTGGGCCACCGTGGCTGAGATGGTTGACGTCATAGTGGTTGGCATGGGCCCCGGCGGCGAATCCGTCGCCGGGGAACTGGCCGCCGCGGGACTGTCGGTGGTGGGGGTGGAATCGCGCCTGGTCGGCGGGGAGTGCCCCTACTACGGCTGCATCCCGTCCAAGATGATGATCCGGGCCGCCAACGCCCTGGCCGAGGCGCGGCGTGTGCCGGGCCTCGCCGGGACGGCCTCGGTGGTGCCGGACTTTTCCATGGTTGCCCGGCGCATCCGGGACGAGGCCACCGACAATTGGGACGACGCCGTCGCCGCCAAGCGCTTCACCGACAAGGGCGGGCGCCTGGTGCGCGGCACCGGCCGGCTCGGCGGCGCGCGTGAGGTTACCGTCAGGATGCACGACGGCGGCGAAATCGCGTTCCGTGCCCGCCACGCGGTCGTCCTGAACCCCGGCACCAACCCGGCGATCCCGTCGGTGCCCGGCTTGGCCGGGACCCCTTATTGGACCAACCGTGAGGCGATGCGGGCCGCCGAGGCGCCGGCGTCGTTGCTCATCAGCGGCGGCGGGGCCATCGCCGTGGAACTGGCACAGGTGTTTGCCCGCTTTGGCACGCGCGTGAGCGTGGTTGCCCGCGGGCCCTTGCTGTCCAGGGAGGAACCCGAAGCCGGGGAACTCTTGGCGAAGGTGTTTGCGCGGGAGGGCATCGAGGTCCTCGACCACACGAATTTCACCTCGGTCAGCCATGACGGCGACGGTTTCACGGTGAAGCTGGAGGGGTCAGCATCCGGTGTTGGGCAGCTCCGGGCGGAACAGCTCCTGATCGCCACCGGCCGTACGCCGGCCCTGGAGGCCCTGGGCCTTGACGCCGCCGGGATCGCCTACGACGGCAAGACACCGCCCGCGGTGGACGCCCATTTGCAACTGGCCGACGGCCTGTACCTGGTGGGCGACGCCGTCGGTGCCGGGGCGTTCACGCACATGTCCATGTATCAGGGGAACATCGTGGCCGGGCACATCCTCGGCGAGGACCGCGGACAAGCGGACACCCACGCCGTGCCGCACGTGACGTTCACGGACCCCGAGATCGGCGGCGTCGGGATGAGCGAAAAACAGGCCCGCGATGCCGGGCTGGCCATCCGGGTGGGCTACACGGACCTGGCCGACTCCACCCGCGGCTGGATCCACCGGGCCGAGGGCTTCATCAAGGTCATTAAGGACGCCGGGACGGGCGTGTTGGTGGGTGCCACCTCCGCGGGCCCCGACGGCGGCGAGGTGCTTTCAGCCCTGACCCTGGCCGTGCATGCCCGCATTCCGGTGGCCACATTGAAAACCATGATTTACGCCTACCCCACCTTCCACCGGGCCATCGGCGAGGCCCTGAACGACCTCAAATAGGGAACAGCCATGGCCACGTTGAGCTACATCGCAAACACCTCGGTGGACGGCTATATCGCGGATGCCGACGGCAACATTGACTGGACGCCACCCAGCCAGGACGTGTTCGCGTTCTTCACCGAGCTGGTGCGCCCCATCGGAACGTACCTGTACGGGCGGCGCCTCTATGACGCGATGGCGGTCTGGGAGATGCTGGACGCCCCGCCGGACTTTCCGGGGCAGCTGGACTTCGCACGGCTGTGGCGTGCCGCCGAGAAGGTGGTTTACTCAACCACTTTGGAGACGCCGTCGACCGCCAGGACGCGGATCGAGCGGGCCTTCGATCCGGCGGACGTCCGACGGTTGGTGGAGACCTCGGAGCGGAACGTCACTGTCGGCGGAGCCCAACTGGCGGGCCAGGCAATCGGTGCCGGGCTCGTGGACGAAATTCACTTGATGATTCTCCCGTACCTGCTCGGGGGCGGCAGCCAGGCCCTGCCCGACGGCGTCCGCCGCGGGCTGAAGCTGCTGGAGCAGCACACCTTCGACAACGGCTCGGTATATGTCCGCTACGGCATGGCTTAGGCCATTGGGTTTCAGTCCGCCAAAACCACCTTGCGGACTGCGGCGCTGAGCTGCATGGCGCGGCCTGCCGTGCCGCCGCCCTCGTTCCAGGCCGGGACGTAGCCAAATCCGATCCCATACAACGGGTCCGCAAAGCCCAGAGACCCGTTGGCGCCGTCGTGCCCGAAGGCCGCGGCGCTGCCAAAGTCCATGCGGGGGTGTGCCTTCATGAACGTGATGGCAAAGGCGCCGGTGTCGCAAAAGACCCTGTCCAGGCCCCAAATCTGCTCCTGGGTCATGACGGCGATCGTCTCGGGGCTCAGGAACGGGGGCAGCCCGTCAATCCCCGTCAGCGCTCCGGCGTACACCCGTGCCAGGCCGTCGGCGGACCCGACGCCGGCTCCGCTGCAACTGCCGGCGGCCCGGACGCTGCGCAGGTTGGGGTATTCCAGCAGCTGGCCGGCCTGGACGTTTCCGGACATTCCGGCGACGGAGCCGGGATCCATGAAGCCCCCGGCCGGCTGCTCGGCGTACCGGACGGGTCGGAAGCGCGGCTCCATTTCTTCGGGCAGGCCAAGGTACATGTCCGCGGCGTAGGGTTCGCGGATCCGTTCGTTGTAGACATCCTGCAGGCGCCGGCCGGTTACCCTCAGGCACAGCTTTTCCAGGAAGACGCCCATGGTCAGGGCGTGGTAGCCGAAGGTGCCGTTGCCGGGGCGCCAGATCGGGGCCATGGCGGCCAGCCGGGCAGCCACGGTCTCGAGGTCGTTGTACTCCTCCATGGAGAAGCCACCCTGGACACCCACCAGCCCGCCCTGGTGTGAGAGCAGTTGGCGGACGGTGACGGTACCCTTGCCCTGCTGGGCAAACTCGGGCCAGTAGGTGCCCACGGTGGCGTCCACGTCGATCAGGCCGTCCTGCACCAGCAGGCTGAAGGCGAGCGCCGAAACACCCTTGGAGCAGGAAAACACGCCGGTGAGGGAATCCTCGCCGGAATCCGGTCCGCCCACCAGCTCGACCACCTTGGTCCCGCGGCGGTAGACGGCAAGCTGCGCGCCGTAGCCGGGGTCGGCGTCGAGCATGGAGTCAAAGAGCTCCCTGACGGGGGCAAACTGGGGGGCGGTAAAGCCACGGGACGCGCCCGCAACAAAGGACAGTGTCGCGTCAAAAGTCATGACTCCACCCTAGGGTCCAATTCCGTCTCCGGCGGGCATTGACGGGGCGCCGGCACTGCTGAGCTGCTCGGAGAAGATCTCTCGGAAGCGGCCGTCCTCGGCCAGCAGTTCCTCGTAGTTGCCCTGCTGGACCACTGCGCCGTCGTCGATCACGTAGATCCGGTCCATGCCCTTAAGCGTCCAGGCCCGGTGCGAGACCACCACCGTGATCCGGTCGTGGCGGGTGCGGGCCAGCTCGTGGAAGATCTCCTGTTCGGCCTCGGCGTCGATGGCGGAGGTCGGCTCGTCAAGAACCCAGATCGCCGGGTCGCGCAGGTAGATCCGGGCTAGGGCCAGGCGCTGCCACTGCCCGCCGGACACACCCGTGCCACCCCACTGCTCCCCCAGCTGGGTGTCCAGGCCGTCGGGGAACTTGCGGACCAACCCTGCGGCGTGTGCCGATTCCAGGGCCGCCCACACTTCCTCGTCGAGAACGTCGGTTCGGGGGGTGCCCAGGCAAATGGCTTCCCGCACGGTCATCTCGTAACGGCCAAATTCCTGGGTCAACAAACCAAAGTAGCCCAGCCAGAGGTCCTCGGACATCTCCGCCTGCGAGAGCCCGTCGATGGCCACACTGCCGCCGGACAGCTCGGTGAGGCCCAGCAGGGCGTTGACGGTGGTGGTCTTGCCGGCGCCGTTGACGCCCACCAGGGCGATGATTTCACCCCTGCGGGCTTCCACGCTGACGTCCTTCAAGGAATCATCCGCGGCCCCGGAGTAGCGGTGCCGCAGCGAGCGGGCCACAATCTGGCCGGCCGTCGGAACAATGAGCTGGGTGCCGCGTCCGGTGTGGTCCTCGGCGGCAAAGAACACCCGGACTTCCTCAGTTTGCGGTGCGCTTTGCACGGTGTCGCCAAGGGAATAGGCTGCGGCACCCACCGATCCCATGGCCGCCATGACGCCGTAAATTCCTGCAACGGCGTCGGGGCCATAGTTCAGGCCGACCACCACGGCTCCCATGGCACCCACCAGCAGTGCGGTGGAAATGATGCCGATGACCCAGTCGTGGGCCATCATGGCCTTGGACATCTTGTCCCTGACCACCACCACCTCGCGCCACTTGGCATCCACCATATCCGCCACGCGTTCGCTCGTGCCCAGCCCTGAGAGTTCGGTGGCAGTCTTTTCCCGGACCAGCAGATCCCGCAGGTAGCGTTCCCGGCCAAACAGCTTGCCCAGGCCGTCCCACATGCCGACCTGGACCTTGCCAAGGATTTTGGCGGACACCAGCGGCGGGATGAGGGCCAGGATGACCAACAGGCCCGCCAACTTGCTAAACGCGAAGAGCGTAATGACCACGCCCACCACGGCAAGTGTCTGCTCCAAGACGCCGGCAACCAGGTTTTCGAACTGGTAGCTCACCTGTTCCGAGATCACCCGGTTGTGTTTCTCAATGGCCGTGGTGGTGGCCGGTTTCACCAGCTCCGAGGGGTGCATGCGGGCAATTCGGCGCGCCAGCCTGGTCTGCAGGGCGGCGGCCGAGCGTGTCATGGCCATGGAGCGGATGTTGGCGCAAGAAACCCGCACCGGCCCGCTCAGCCCCACAATGAGCACCACCCACAGCAGCGGCACCATGACGTCGTCCAGCCCTTTGGCACCGCCCAGGGAATTGACCAGAGCGGCAATCGCCAGGACCTGCATGGCCGGGATGGCCGCCATGACGAACGACAAGGCAATGGTGATCACCGTCCGCCCTGGCGACGCCGCAAACGTCTGGCTGATGATGAACCACGAACTGCGTAGATAAACCTTCACAACGACCCCAAATAGTTGATTGCTACAAAACGTGCGGCCGGGTTAAAGCCCGGCGAAGAGCTCCAGCTGGTAAAGCGTCGCCGCCCCCGCAACGCGCAGGCGGAAGTGCGCAAACGCCCAGGCCGGCACCTGGAACGGGCGCGTTTGGCGTTCCCACAGGAACGTCTCGCCGCGGCGGTCGTCCAGCACCGTCCAGTCATCGCCGTTGGCCGAGCCTTCCAGGACCCAGTCCGTCAGCCCGGGCCCGGCCGTGACCGTGTACAGGGACACGGCCGAGGGTGCGTCGAACTCATAAGCCGCCCAGCCGCCGTCGGGCAGTGACAGGGCGTCGGCGGACGTATTGTTGAACAGCAGTTCCGCGCCGGGGACGCTTGCGCTGAACGTGCCGCTGGCACCCGTGAGGTCCGACGCCGGTGCCCGGCTTGAGCCCGCGGCGTCCAGTGACGGCGGGGCGGCCTCGGGCGAGGAGCCCCAGGCGGACGGCTCGGCGCCCATCACGAACTCCAGGGTGGCGCCGGCGGAAAGGGTGGCGTGGTCGATGAACGTGCTGTGCCACGGGGCGCCGTTGACGTCCAGCGACTGGATGTACACGTTTTCGGCGCCGTGGTTCAGCGACTTGATGGTGATCGTGTTGCCGGTGGCCAGCGTGACGGCAGCCTCGGCGTACAACGGGGCCGTGATGATGAAGCCGCCCGAGGCCAAGCTCAGCGGGTAGAAGCCCAGTGCAGAGAAGACGTACCAGGCCGACATTTCGCCGTTGTCCTCGTCCCCGGGGTAGCCCTGGCCAATTTCGCTGCCGGTAAAGAGGCGCTGCACGGATTCGCGCGTGATGGCCTGCAGCTTGTGGGGGGAGTCCGTAAACGCGTACATGAACGGGGCGTGGTGGGCGGGCTGGTTGGAGATGCCGAACATGCCCATGCGGATGTTGCGTGCCTCGGTCATCTCGTGGATGACGTCCCAGTAGGAGCCCTTGAACTCGTGGCGGGCTGATTCCGGGGTGCCGAAGTAGGCATCCAGTTTCGCCTCGAGCCCCGCGCGGCCGCCGTATAGTTCGGCCAGGCCGGCGCCGTCCTGCGGCACGCTGAAGGCCATGCCCCAGGCGTTGGTTTCGGTGTAGTCGTGGCCCCACACACGGGGGTCGAAGGTGCCGGCGTCGTGGCTGAACGTGCCGGCACTGTCGCGACCCTGGAAAAAGTCCACGGCCGGGTCAAAGAGCAACTGGTAGCCGCGGGCCCGGTTGGCGAAGTAGGCCGCATTGGCCGCGTATTCGCTGCGGCGGGGGTCCGTTGCCGCGGCGCGATCGAGCAACAGCTCGGAGAACTTGGCCACGCCGGAGTCGCTAATGGCGTTTTCCAGGGACCAGGACATGGCCTCGTGTGTGGCGTCTCTGGGGATGTACCCGGCAAAGATGCCCACGTCCAGGCCCTTGCGCCCCACAGCGGAGGCGTCGGAGGGAACCGTGGCGTTGCGCAGCGCGGAATCATAGGCGTCCGCCAGGTCAAAGTTGCCCACGCCGTTGATGGCGGCGTCGGCAAACACCAGGTCGCTGCTGGTGCCCACCATGCAGTCCGAGTAGCCGGGGGCCGACCAGCGAGGGGTCCAGCCGCCGTCGCGGTAATGCTCCACGAAGCCGTCCAGCATGTGCCCGGCCTGCTCCGGGTCCAGCAGGCACAATGCCGGCCACTCCGTGCGGTACGTGTCCCAGAAGCCGTTGTTCACATACGTGGTGCCGGGGTTGATCTGGGCCCCGGTGGCTTCTTCCCCATGGGCGTCGGCGGGCTTGAGGAAGCTGGCGTACTGCCACTTCGAATCCTCCGCCGTGCCGGCGTTTTCGCTGGCGGAGTTCGGGTACAGGAACATCCTGTAGAGGTTCGAGTAGAGCGTGGTGAGCTGGTCGGCGCTGGCATCCTTGACCGCGACGGCGCCCAGTTTGGCGTCCCACTGTTCCTGCGCGCGGGCGGCAACCTGGTCCACGGTGTCCCCGGCCGGGATTTCCAGCTCCAGGCTGTGGCTGGCCTGGGCAACGCTGATGAAGGAGGTGGCCGCCTTGACGTTCACGGTGTTGTCCGCGCCGAGGTCAAAGCGGACCCAGCCGGCCACGTCCCCGTGGCCGCCGTCGAGCATGCCGGAATCCGTCACGGGGCGGTCGGCGGTGGCGTAAAAGTACATGCGCAGCGCCGTGGAGTTCTCGCTGCCGTCTACGTAGCCGCTGAGCACGGGCAGGCCGTCCATGTCCGTGGCAATGGACAGCGAGCCGTTGTTGTCCAACTGGTCCAGCAGCAAGGTGGCGTCCCCGCCCGGGTATTCGAAGCGCAGCGCCACGGCATGGTCGGTGGGCGCGGCGGTGGCCACCAGGCCGTTGTCGAAGGCCACACGGTAGCGGTGCGCCGCGGCCTCCTCGTTGGCGTGCCGGAACGTGAGCGCACGGGCCGCCGGGTCCACGCCAGGGGTGCCGGCGGAGGTGCCGGGCATGAACTGCAGCACGCTGTAGTCGTTCATCCAGGGGCTGGGCTGGTGCGAGATGCTCAGGGCCTGCAGCGCGCTGACGCCGGGGGCCACATCGTGCTGGTGGTAGGCGTAGACCCACTGGGTGGTGCGGGCATCCGTGCACGGAGTCAGGAAATTGAAGCCATACGGCACGGCGGTGGCGGGCAGGGTGTTGCCGCGCGAAATGCCGCCGGAGGAGTGCGTGCCGCGGGTGGTCAGCACGTGCTCGCTCGGGCGCCGGCGCTCCGGCAGGGCACCCACCGTGAGAAGTTCGACGTCGTCAATCCAGCCTTCCAGCGTGGCGTCCACCAACCCGGCGGGCACGTGCGCGGCGGCCTCGATGGCCGTCACGGTGCGGCCGGCCAGCGGGGCCAAGTCAAAGGTGCGGATGTTCCACTGCTCGGGGATCAGCCCCTTGGCCTCCCCCTGTGCCCGCGCGCCGGGGCCGAAGCCGTACTGGTCCGTCAACGTCGTCTCAGACAGGCGGGTGCCGTCATCCAGGACAAGATCGACGCCGGCCGCGCACGCCCCGAAGCCCGCCGCGGGATCGGCGTCGTTGCCGGCAAACGCGGGGAAGATGACATAGCTCAGGGTGCTGCCCGGCGCGATCACGTGCGATTCCTCGCGCAGCACGGCCCGCTCAACGCGGTCCGTGCTGCGGGCGGCCAGCTCGGCCGCTGGGACGGCGTATCGCCACGGAGTGGAGGTGTTCATGCCCTGGTCCGGGCGGGAACTGGGGGCAAGGGACGGGCCTGTGTGGGGCAGCAATTCCATGGGGGTTCCTAGCGTGAAGGCAATTGCGGGAGGGGGCTGGCCTGCCTGCGTGTGCGCGCCATTTCATTTTGGCGGGCACCAACTGTGACCTGCGACATGAAATTATTCTATACTTAAGCGCATTAGTTAAGTCTCTCGGCGACCCAATCGACACGCCATATTGCGCAAAGGATCTTACTTATGACAGCACTGCCCCTGGACCCGGCCGCCACCTCACGCGTTGTGGTGTACTACCAAACACACCACCTCGACGGCGCCCTGGTCTCCCCCGTGGAGCTCCTCCGCAACAGCCCGTCACTGACGGCGATCATCGTTGGCGCCATCCACGTCAACGCCGAGCCCGGGGACATCACGCTCAACGACGACCCCGCCGACCACCCCAAGAACGATTCCATGTGGGCCGAGCTGGCCGCAGTCCAGAAGCAGGGCGTGGTCGTGATCGGCATGCTCGGCGGCGCCGCCATGGGCAGCTTTGAGCGGCTCGAAAACGCCAACTTCGCCACGTACTACCCGCACCTGCGCGATCTGATCACCAAGTACAAGCTCGACGGCGTGGACCTGGACGTCGAGGAGGACATGACCCTTGAGGGCGCCCAACATCTGATCGAGGCGCTGCGAGCCGACTTTGGCCCGGATTTCCTGATCACCCTGGCTCCCGTGGCCACGGCGCTGTCCGGCGGCGGAAACCTTTCCGGCTTCGACTACGCGGAGCTCTTCGCCTCGCACGGGGCGGACATCGCCTGGATGAACACCCAGTTCTACTGCGGCTGGGGCGTACTGGACGGCACCGGCGAGTACGACGCCATCATCTCCCGCGGCGTCTTCCCGGCGTCGAAGGTGGTGGCCGGAACCACCACGCACCCCATGCATGGCAAGGGCTATGTGGACCCCGCGGTCCTGAACGAAACCGTGGCCGCACTGGCCGCCAAGTACCCGGACTTTGGCGGCATGTCCGCGTGGGAGTACTTCAACTCCGAGCCCGGCGGCACGGCCGCTCCGTGGGAGTGGGCCAAGGCCATGGATGCGGCCATGAGGCGCGGCCGCGGGGAGTAAGGCGCCCGCTGGTCGAGCTTGTCGAGACCGCGCGGCTGGGTCACCCCCGGCGGCGGCCCGGCATTTTTTCGTCGGGGCCCACGAGCGCGGGGGACCCGCTGCGTGGGCCCCCGCCTCCGAGGGACCCGGAGCGAGCTTGCGAGCTCTGGGAGGAGTTGGGGACTTGCGAGCAGTGGGACCGCTTGGGGACTATGCGACGCCACGGTCGCAGGGGTCCCCATCCGAGCTTGGGCCGGCTGGGGAGCGAGACCCCTGGACTTGGCTCGTGGCAGCCAACCGTCGGGGGCCGGTGCGGACATTGGGGGTCGCTACGGACGCGATCCGGAGCCCGGGGGGCCGTTGTGGTGATT
>JBAUMA010000199.1:0-3344 GCA_049578485.1 Specibacter sp. | reverse complement strand
GGGCCTGGTCCTCGGAGTACTCCATGGAGGAGAAGACCGGGTTCGGCGCCAGTGCCGCGTGCCGGGCCTTGAGGAATTTGCGATGGGCCTCGCCGATGACGAAGCTCATGTGGGGGACCGTGTTGATGAATCCCTTAGGCGAGCCGATCATGTCATTGGTGACCAGGTGTGACCAGAACTGGCGCGACAACTGGAACTGCTCGTTGATGCCAATGGCCTTGGCCGGGTCAACGGAGCCGTCCTTGGCGGCCGGGGAATAATTAAGCTCGCAGAGTGCGGAATGGCCGGTGCCGGCGTTGTTCCACGGACTGGAGGATTCCAAGCCGGCCTCATCGAGCTGTTCAAACAGCGCGATGTTCCAGTTGGGTTCGAGTTGCTTGAGCATGGTGCCCAGCGTGGCGCTCATGATGCCGCCTCCGATGAGGACAACGTCAGCGTCTTTGGTGGTCGAAATGAAGGTCACAGTCAACTCCGGATAGAGGCTCTTCCTAGCGGTAGAAGCGTATCGCGGCAGGTGCTCGATGCGTAAATCAGGGGAGCTGCGTCACACTCTCCACGCGGCGGGCGGTCGAGTTCCTGCCGTCAGCCCGCGGCCTTGGTGAGCGTCACCTGATTGAAGACCTCGTTGAGGACCGGGCTGAGCGGGTAGCTGGCCACCCTGTCCGACAGCGCGATCGCGGATATGGGGAACGCGATGGGCACGGCCGGCAGGGTGGTGGAGATGAGCTTGTTGATGGAGTCGTAGGCGGCTGTCCGCTCCGGACCGTTGGGCATGCTCCTGGCCCTGGTGATTTTGGAGACCAGTTGGGGGTCCTGAAGGCCCAGCCCGCCGCCGTCGGACCCAAAGAGCGGACCCACAAAGTTGTCGGGGTCGGCGTAACTGCCGTTCCAACCCTGCAGGCTCAGGGAATGGTCGCCCGCGCCGGACACGGCAGCCATGTAGCCGTCGTTCCAGGCGATCGGGACCGGTTTGATGTTGAAGCCGACGGCGGTCAGCTGGCGGGCGATCTCCGCGTACACCTTTTCGGGGGTGGGCAGGTACGTGCGGGTGGCGTCCGTGGGGTAGTAGAACTTCAGCTCCTGCCCCTTGTAGCCGGAGGCGGCCAGCAGCGCCTTGGCTTTGGTGAGGTCGTAGGGGATGCCCTGGACCGCGTTGTTGAAGCCGCTGAGCTTGGGCGGGATGAACTGTGCCGTGGTGGCCGTGCCGGCGATGAAGAACTGGCTGACCAGGGTGGCCTTGTCGATCCCGGCGGCAATGGCCTCGCGGACCTTCACGTCCTTCAGGACGGGGATGTTTTGGTTCAGGCCCACGTACACCACGGAGAACGGGTCGCGTTGAAGCACCTGTTTCCCGCTTTTGATCAGCTTGTCAAAGTTGCTTGGCGTGACGGGGTCAAAGCCGTCAAGGGTGCCGTCCTCCAGGGCGGCCAGCCGGGTTTCGGGCTGCAGGTACGTGGTGAAGACCAGGGTGGTGATCTGGCCCTTCGTGCCCCAATACTTGGGGTACGCCTTCATGGTCACGGTGGAGTTTCCGGCGGAGGTGAACGTGAAGGGGCCGGTGCCCACCGGGTGCAACGCGTACTTGGAGACCTTGTTGCCGGAGAACGTTTGATCGAGCGTGTTCGCGGTGCCTTTTTCCAGTGCTGCGGGGGAGGAGATGGCGAACGCCGGCATGGTCAGCGCCGGAAGGAAGCCCGTCAGGTTCATCTTCAGGCTGAGCGTTACCTCGAGGGGTCCGTCCACGGTGCAACCCTCGTACAGTGAGTTGGCCGCATTGTCCGAGAATTGCTGGAACACTTGCTTGAACATGACGGCGGAACCGTCGCCGCGGGTGGCCTTGGGCAGCGTGTACCAGCGTGTGAAGTTGGTGCACACGGCGGCGGCGTCGAATGCCGTGCCGTCGTGGAAGGTGACATCGGGGCGCAGCTTGAAGGAGTATTTCAGGCCGTTGTCGAGTTCCTTCCAGGACGTCGCCAGGCTGGGTGCGGGAGCTCCCGTGACCGGGTCGATCGTCACGAGCCCCTCCATGACCTGCCGCGTCACCCTGTACGACTCCGTGTCGGAGACCAGCGCCGGGTCAAAGCCCGCCGGGTCGGCGCCGGTGCCAAAGTTGAACGTGGCGGGCGTGGCGGGGGCGGTGGCTGGCGTCGTGCCACTGGGCCCAGGTGCCGGTGCGCCGGTGCAGCCCGTGGCGGCAAGAAGCACGACGGCGGCAATCGCCGCGGCACGCCAGGAAAGCTTGCGTCGTTGGCCGGCCGGGATTGGCACGTCGTGGTTCTCCTTGCGGGGTGGGGGTTCCGTCAGCCACTCATCCTAGTGGCTGTTCCTTGGCGAATGCGGTTGGTGCAGGGGTGCGCGGGCGGTGCGGTCGCGGACACATGCATTTGCCCGGTAGTATGGTGGACGTCTTTACCGTCCCATGCGCGAGTGGTGGAATTGGTAGACACGCAGGTTTTAGGTACCTGTGCCTTCGGGCGTAGGGGTTCAAGTCCCCTCTTGCGCACTATGAGAAAAGGTCCCGCGGAAGTACTTCGGCGGGACCTTTTTGCGTGCAGCCTTCCGCTTAGGCGGCGTCGATCTTCAAGTCCCGGCGCAGCTTGGCCACATGGCCCTTGGCCCGGATGTTGTATTGGGCCACGGCAACGCGGCCCTCGCCGTCAACCACGATCGTGGAGCGGACCAAGCCCTCGTAGACGCGCCCGTAGTTCTTCTTCTCGCCCCAGGCGGCGTACGCCTCGGCCACTGCGTGGTCTTCGTCGGCCAGCAGCGGGAACGGCAGTTCCTGATTTGCGGCAAATGTGGCCAGCTTGGCCACGGGGTCGGGGGAGATGCCCACAACGTCGTAGCCGGCCCCCGCCAGGGAAGCCAGGCTGTCGCGGAAGTCGCAGGCCTGCTGGGTGCAGGCGGGGGTGGAAGCTGCCGGGTAGAAGTACACCACCACGTTGCGCCCGGCAAAGTCGGCCAGCGATGTGGTTCCGCCGCTTGCATTGGGCAGGGTGAAAGCGGGGGCGGGATTGCCGGGGACCAGGCGTTCGGTCATGGAATGCTCCTCAAGCACGCTGGCGGGCAACGCGCGATGGATGGTGGGGTGTCCTTTTCAGCCTAGGGCAGGCGGGGCCGGCGGCCCAAAGCGCACCGTGTTCCAGGGCACCGCCCAGGGCAACAAAAAACCGCTCCAACACCAGTTTTCACTGGTGTTGGAGCGGTTTTTACCCTGTGCACCCCTCCGGACTTGAACCGGAAACCCATTGATTAAGAGTCAATTGCTCTGCCAATTGAGCTAGAGGTGCATCTTTTGTTGCTGTGTGATTCACGCTTTGGATTGTGTCCGCTGTGTTCCTCGC
>JBAUMA010000198.1:0-7736 GCA_049578485.1 Specibacter sp. | reverse complement strand
GTCCAGGTAACCAAGCACCTGCTCCCCGCCCTGCCAGCCGCCGGCGAACTGACCGCGGGCCGAATGCGTGGACAAGTCCTCCGGCAGCTTGACGGCGGCCAGCACCTTTTCCTTTTCCGCGCGCAGGTCCTGGGCGTTGAAGGAGATGGGCTCCTCCATGGCAGTCAGGGCCAGCAGCTGGAGCAGGTGATTTTGGATGACGTCGCGGGCCGCTCCCACGCCGTCGTAGTAGCCGGCACGGCCGCCGGTGCCAATGTCCTCGGCCATGGTGATCTGCACGTGGTCAACGTAGTTGGCGTTCCACAGCGGCTCGAAGAACTGGTTGGCAAAGCGCAGCGCCAAAATGTTCTGGACCGTTTCTTTGCCCAGGTAGTGGTCAATGCGGAACACCGAATCCGGCGGGAAGACCGATTCGACAATATCGTTCAGCGCACGGGCGGACTCCAGGTTGTGCCCGAAAGGCTTCTCGATGACCACCCTGCGCCAGTTGTCGTCCCCACCCTGGGCCAGCCCGTGGTCGGAGAGCTGGCGGCAGACCAGTTCAAACGCCTTGGGCGGGATGGACAGGTAAAACGCGTGGTTGCCCTGCGTGCCACGCTGTTCATCCAGGTCGGCCAACGTCGCCTTCAACCGTTCAAAGGCGTCGTTGTCGTCGAATTCGCCCTGTACAAAGCGGATGCCTTCCGC
The DNA here is from genome assembly GCA_049578485.1 of Specibacter sp. Classification (GTDB taxonomy): domain Bacteria; phylum Actinomycetota; class Actinomycetes; order Actinomycetales; family Micrococcaceae; genus Specibacter. Next base: position 7,049 of record JBAUMA010000198.1, on the reverse strand, counting down.
CAGCTGCTTCCATACGGCCTCGTCAAAGGGCGTGCGGCAGTGCGCCTGAACGGAGGCCTTCACCTCGACGGCGAAGTCCTCGTTTGCCCATTCGCGCCGGGCAAAACCAACCAGCGCAAAACTGGGCGGCAGCAGCCCCCGGTTTGCAAGGTCGTAGACGGCGGGCACGAGCTTCTTGCGCGCGAGGTCGCCGGTGACGCCAAAAAGGACCAGCGACGACGGGCCTGCCACCCGGGACAGTCGACGGTCGCGACTGTCCCGGAGCGGGTTGGCGTTTTGGGTGGGAGCATTTGTTGGCATGTGCGGAGGCTGGCCTTATGCGTCGGTGCGCTGGCCGGAAAGTGCGGCCACCACAGTTTTCAGTTGTTCAACACCGGCTGCAATGTCCGTCAAATGCAGCCGCAGCACGGGCCGGCCATGGTTGGCCAAAACCTGTGCGTCTCCTGCTGCCTGTGCAGCAATCAGCTCCCCAAACGTAAACGGGCGGTCGGGGATTGCCAAATCCTCCGTCGCGGTGCCCGTCACCTGGAGGAAAACTCCAATGGCGGGGCCGCCCTTGTGGAACTGGCCGGTGGAGTGCAGGAACCGTGGTCCCCAGCCAAACGTGACGGGCCGGGCGGTGGTTTCCGCCAGCTCGTCGCGCACCTCGGCCAGGGAGGCGTTGGCCAACCTGTCCAGGTAGGCCTGGACGCTGAGGTAGCCGTTGGCGGGCAGCGTGCCGTTCAGGGCGGTGAGCGCCTCGGTGAGCGTGCTTGCCCCGGCGAGCCAGGCGGCGTCGTCGTTGGCGGTGCGCACCTCGACGAAACCGTCGGTGAAGATGGCCGGCGTGGGGGTCGGCGTGGCGTCCAGCAGGCCGCGGGCGGCCGACTTTGCGGCCTCCACATCCGGCTGGTCGAACGGGTTGATGCCCAGCAGGCGCCCGGCAACGGCCGTGGCAAATTCCCACACCATCATCTGTGCGCCGAGGTCACCGGCAATCGAGACCTCGTTTTCGCGAAGTTCGACGTCGGCGTCCCCGGCTACGAGCCGCACCACCAGGACGTCGGCGGCGCCTCCCGTGACCTCGGGGGAGGACGGGTCCGCGACGACCGGCAGGACGCCGGTGCCGAGCTTGCCCGTGGATTCGGCGATGAGCTGTTCGGCCCAGTCGGCGAATCCGACAATGCCGGAGCCCTCCTCGACAATGACGATCTTGTCGCGCAGCGGAGAGGTGCCGCCCAGGGCCGCGCCTAGGCGCAGGCCAATGTTGTCGGCGTCGTCATCGCGCAGGAACTCCGCGGCTTCCTCAGCGGAATCCAACAGGGCCTGCACGTCCACGCCGGCCAGGCCCGAGGGCACCAGGCCAAACGCGGTCAAGCCGGAGTAGCGCCCGCCCACGTGCGGATCGGCGTTGAACACCTTGCGGTAACCGGCCTCGCGGGCAGACTTGTCCAGAGGTGAGCCCGGATCGGTCACGATCACAATGCGCTGCTTGGCATCGATGCCGGCCGCGGTGAACTCCTGCTCGAAGATGCGCCGCTGCGAGTCGGTTTCCAGGGTGGAACCCGACTTTGAGGAGACCACGATGGCCGTGTGGGCCAGGCGGTCGGCCACGGCCGCACGGACCTGGCCGGGCTCGGTGCTGTCCAGGACCGTCAGTTCAACACCGGCCGTTGCCGTGATGACCTCCGGCGCCAGGGAGGACCCGCCCATGCCGCAGAGCACGATGTGGGTCACGCCCTCGGCCGTGAACGCCTCGCGCAGCTCGTTGATTTCGGCAACCAGCGGAGCGGAAACCTCGGGGGTTTCCACCCAGCCGAGGCGGACAGCAGATTCGGCTTCGGCATCGGCGCCCCAGAGCGTGGGGTCCTTGGCGAAGATGCGCGAGGCAACCTTCTCGGCTACCAGGGTCTCGAGGTGGGCCGCACCGGCGGCCTGGGCTGCGCCTGTGGCGGCGAAAGCGAGCGAGGTCATGGGGTTCAGCCTTCCGTGCCGGCTGCGTCCAGGGCCTCCTGAACGTGGTTCAGGAGTTCCTTCCAACTGGCCACGAACTTGTCCAGGCCCTCGGTTTCCAGGACGTTGACCACGTCGTTGTAGGAGATGCCCAGGGCGTCCAGCTGGTCCAGGACCTGGTTGGAGGCCTCGTAGCTGCCGGTGATGGTGTCGCCAGTGACCACGCCGTGGTCGAAGGCCGCGTCGAGGGTCTTCTCCGGCATGGTGTTGACCACGTTCGCGGCGACCAGTTCGGTCACGTACAAGGTGTCCGGGTAGGCCGGGTCCTTGACGCCCGTGGAGGCCCACAGGGGGCGCTGGGGGAGTGCGCCGGCATCGGCCAGCAGGGCCCAGCGCTCGGTGCTGAACAGTTCCTCGTACACCTGGTAGGCCAGGCGGGCGTTGGCGACGCCTGCCTTGCCCTTGAGCGCCTTGGCCTCGTCCGTGCCCAGGGCGTCGAGGCGCTTGTCGATTTCCGTGTCCACGCGGGAGACGAAGAAGGAGGCGACGGAGTGGATGTCCGCGAGGTTGTGGCCGTTGGCCTTGGCCTGCTCGAGGCCGGACTGGAAGGCGTTGATGACGGCGCGGTAGCGGTCCAGGGAGAAGATCAGCGTGACGTTGACGCTGATGCCTTCGGCCAGGGTTGCCGTGATGGCGGCCAGGCCTTCAAGGGTGGCCGGGATCTTGATGTGGACGTTCTTCTGGTTGACCTTCGCGTAGAGGCGCTTGGCTTCTGCGATGGTGCCCTCGGTGTCCCACGCCTTGCGGGGGTCCACCTCGATGGAGACGCGGCCGTCAACACCCTTGCTGGCTGCGGCGACGGGTGCGAACAATTCGCAGCCGGCGGCGACGTCGGCGGTGGTGATTTCAAAGACGGCGTCTTCGGCGTTGACGCCCTTGGCGGAGTACTCGGCCAGCTCGGCCTTGTAGTCGTCGCCCTTGGTGATGGCGGCCTCGAAGATGCTCGGGTTGGTGGTCACGCCAACCACGTTCTTTTCCTCGATGAGCTTAGCCAGGCTGCCCGAGGACAGGCGGGCGCGGGAGAGATCGTCAAGCCAGATGGAAACGCCGGCGGCGGAAAGCTGTGCTGTGGGGGTGGTGTTGCTCATGTTTCTTGCCTCTTCCTGGAAATGATCTGCAGGGTGTGTCGAAAATTCGCTGTGCTGCGGGCCGACCGGTCTGGCCGACCCGCAGCGTGCCGCTTTCGCGGCGGGTCGAAAAGTTAGGCGCTGGCGGCCAGGGAGTCCTTGGCGGCCGCCGTGACTGCCTCGGTGGTGATGCCGAATTCCTGGAACAGGCGCTTGTAGTCCGCGGAGGCGCCGAAGTGTTCCAGGGAGATGGAGCGGCCGGCGTCGCCAACAAATTCACGCCAGCCCAGGGACAGGCCGGCTTCCACGGAGACGCGTGCCTTGACGGCCGACGGCAGGATCTGCTCGCGGTACTCGGCGCCCTGGGCGTGGAACCACTCGACACACGGCATGGAGACCACGCGGGTGGCAACGCCCTCGGCCTGGAGGGCTTCGCGGGCCTCCATGGCCAGCTGGACCTCGGAGCCGGTGGCAATCAGGATCACCGCGGGGGTGACCACGGCACCGTCGGCCACGGACTCGGCCAAGACGTAGCCGCCCTTGGCGACTCCAGCCGTCGAGCCAAACTCGGTGGCCGTGGCAACACCTTCGCCGCGGGGGTAGGTGGGGATGTTCTGACGGGTCAGCACGATCCCGGCCGGGTTCTCCTTGGTTTCCAGGATCTTCTTCCAGGAAGCCGCAACCTCGTTCGAGTCGCCCGGGCGCACCACGTCAAGGCCCGGAATGGCACGCAAGGTGGCGAGCTGCTCCACGGGCTGGTGCGTGGGGCCGTCCTCGCCCAGGCCGATGGAGTCGTGCGTCCACACGTAGATGGACGGGACGCCCATCAGCGCGGAGAGGCGGATGGCCGGTCGCTGGTAGTCGCTGAAGATCAGGAACGTGCCGGAGAAGGCCCGGGTGGGCCCGCCCAGGTGGATGCCGTTCACAATCGAGGCGGCCGCGTGCTCGCGGATGCCGAAGTGCAGCACACGGCCGTAGGGGCCTCCGGACCAGGTCTCGGTCTGCTTGGAGGCGGGCACGAACGAGCCGACGCCTTCAATGGTCGTGTTGTTGGAGCCGGCGAGGTCGCAGGAACCGCCCCACAGCTCGGGCAGCACGCCGCCGATCCCGTTCAGGACCTTGCCGGAAGCAACGCGGGTGGAGACGTCCTTGCCGGCCTCGAACGAGGGCAGGTTTGCTTCCCAGCCTGCGGGGAGTTCCTTCTTCCCGATGCGCTCCAGCAGGGCGGCGTTCTCGGGGTTGGCGGCCTTCCAGGCCTCGAAGCCGACGTTCCACTCTTCGTGGGCGGCGGCGCCGCGGGCTTCCACCTGGCGTGCGTGGGCAAGGATGGCCGGGTCCACGTCAAAGTTCTTTTCCGGGTCGAAGCCGAGCTCGGTCTTCAGTGCGGCCACTTCGGGCGCGCCCAGGGCTGAGCCGTGAATGGCGCCGGTGTTCTGCTTCTTCGGCGACGGGAAGCCGATGATGGTGCGCAGCAAGATGATGGACGGCTTGTTCGTCTCGGCCTTGGCCGCGGCCAGGGCGTCGTTCAGCTCGGCGACGTCCTCGACGTACTCGCCGGTCTTGGTCCAGTCGACACGCTGCACGTGCCAGCCGTAGGCCTCGTAGCGCTTGAGGACGTCCTCGGAGTAGGCGATGTTGGTATCGTCTTCGATGGAGATGTGGTTGGAGTCGTAGATGACCACCATGTTGCCCAGCTCCTGGTGCCCGGCCAGTGAGGAAGCCTCGCTGGTCACGCCTTCCTGGAGGTCGCCGTCGGAGGCAATGACCCAGACGGTGTGGTCGAACGGGCTGGTGCCGGGGGCGGCGTCGGGGTCCATGAGCCCGCGCATGCGGCGCTGGGAGTAGGCAAAGCCGACGGCGGAGGCGAGGCCCTGGCCGAGGGGGCCGGTGGTGATCTCCACGCCGGCGGTGTGCTTGTACTCGGGGTGGCCGGGGGTCAGCGAACCCCAGGTGCGCAGGGATTCAAGGTCATGCAGTTCCAGGCCGTAGCCCGAGAGGAACAGCTGGACGTACAGCGTCAGGGACGTGTGGCCGGGGGAGAGGATGAAGCGGTCGCGGCCGATCCAGTCCGGGTTCTTCGGGTCGATGCGCATGACCTTTTGGAAGAGCAGGTAAGCGGCGGGCGCCAGTGACATGGCGGTTCCGGGGTGGCCGTTGCCAACCTTCTCGACGGCGTCTGCGGCCAAGATGCGGGCAGTGTCCACTGCGCGCTTGTCTTCGGCCGTCCAGGTAAATGTGGCGGTATCCAAATGTGACACTTACTTAGTCCCTTTCGTTGGTGCATGCAGGATGGACGGGCAAGGCACACAATACGTGGCTGCTTAGAACAAGCCGAGGCGCCGGTGCCGGGAACTGCCCATCACATGTAAATTTCCTCTTCCTTCAGCTTAGTGCCACTGGTACCGGGTAAGGCGAAACCAGTCCGGTGTGCGGAATTCACAAAGACGCACCCGTTAAGGCATATGATCTATTTTCTGCCAACTTGGGGCAAATCCGGTGCGGGCCGTGGTTCACGCCTTTTCACGCCGGGGCAGGTATGATATTTAGAGGTTTGGCCCGCGCGGAACGTGCCGTCTATGGACTGGCGCGTGGAGCGAGCGGCAAACCGGCAGCTGAGAACCAACGATCAGAACATGGTGACATTACACGTGAGTGCAACGCATACCCCTATCGCCGGAACGTCCCCCAAGGCACCGGTGGGCTTTTCCGAAAAAGCAAAGGGGTACCTGGCACTGACCAAGCCCCGCGTGGTGGAACTGCTCCTGGTCACCACGCTGCCCACCATGTTTTACGCGCATGGCTTCTCCGGCAAGAGCGGCGTCCCGAACCTGTGGCTGATGGTGGCCACCATGGTGGGCGGGGCACTGGCCGCCGGAGCCTCCGGAGCCTTCAACTGCTACATTGACCGCGACATCGACAAAATCATGAACCGCACCTCCAAGCGGCCGCTGGTCACCGGGGTCATCACCCCGCGTGAAGCACTCGTGTTCTCCTGGGTGCTCACCGTGCTGGCCGTAGTGCTGCTGTGGAGCATCAACCCGCTCACCGGCATCCTCGGCATTGGAGCCATCTTCCTGTACGTGGTGGTGTACTCACTGATCCTCAAGCGCCGCACCACCCAGAACATTGTCTGGGGCGGGGCCGCCGGCTGCATGCCCGTGCTCATTGCCTGGTCGGCCGTGACCAACACGGTGCAGTGGCCGGCAGTGATCTTGTTCATGATCATCTTCTTGTGGACCCCGCCGCACTACTGGCCGTTGTCCATGCGCTACAGCGACGACTACAACGCCGTCAACGTCCCCATGCTCGGCGCAGTGGCCGGTTCACGCACCGTGGCCGTTCAGGTTGTCCTGTACACGTGGGCCATGGTGGCGTGTTCGCTGCTCATGATCCCTTTGGGCGGGGCCGGGATCGTCTACACGGTCACCACTGCCGCCGCGGGCGCGTGGTTCCTGTACGAGGCCCACACCCTGTACAACAACGCCAAGAAGGACTTGGTCACCAAGAAGAACGCCATGAAGGTCTTCCACGTGTCAATCACGTACCTGACGCTGGTGTTCCTGTCCCTGGCCGTCGATCCTTTTGTCGGCTCCGCACTGATGCGCTAATCGTCCAGATACGACGACGGCACTTGCCCCATCGGGGCGGGTGCCGTTTCACTTTCCCCGGCGTCGAGTGCGCACATAACGCGACTTGTCAGCGGAATGAGAGCGTTATCTGCGCACTCGGCGTATGAGGTTGGCTGATACGCCCCGATGCAGCGGCGAAGACGGGGTTTCCTGCTCCACCGTGGGTCGGTTGTACACGTAGGGCGATTCCCACGGCTGGGAGTCGCCTTATCTGTGCACTCGGCGGACGGGAGGGGCCGAAGGGTGCCCACGCCCGCGGTGAAGCGCCGGAACGGTGCCATCCAGATGTTGCCCACGCCAAAACGACGCCGGCCCCGCACCTAGAAAAGGTGCGGGGCCTGCGTCGTGTGTTCCCCAGCCG
>JBAUMA010000197.1:0-2914 GCA_049578485.1 Specibacter sp. | reverse complement strand
GTCCGTGACGACCCAACCAGCATCGGACCCCCATTCTCTGTTAATTTGTATGGGAATAGGGCCATCTTGAGGCCGCCTTGATTCCAATCTGGTAACGCAACATTTTCAGTAACAGCTTCGAACACTTTTCGTGCAAAGCTTGCCCTCCGTGCACTACGTACGTACCTACAGCCACGGAGGAGCTGCCGGTGATTGACACCAAGCACTACCCCCAAGACCTCGGCCAACTCCTGGAACTCGCCGCCTACGGGGACACCCTGGCTTTTGAACATCTCTATGCGGAAACCGCGGGGTACGTATACCCGCTGGTGAGAAGAATCCTCAAGAACTCCGCCGACAGTGTGCAGACTGTCCAAGACATCTACGTGAAAATCTGGGCGCACCTCACCGACTATGACCCTGCCCAGTCAACCCCGCAAACCTGGATAATGGCCATCGCCCACCGCATGGCAGATGATCGGCTCCGAAAGAACCAAGTAGCGGCCCTTACCGGCCCCGCGGAAAAGAGCCAGGCACTCCTGGATGTCTTGTCCGGACGCACAGCCTATCCGGCAATTCTGGCCCTTGCCGCCCTGACCACCCTCCAAAGCGAAGCCATCTACCTCGCCTACTTTGAGGGCCTCACCACCACCGAGATCGCGGCAGCACTCTGCCTCGATCACGACGCCATCATCGTGAACATGCGCGAAGGCCTGCTCCGAGCAACGACCTGGCTCAAACACTCCCCCCTCGGCTAGAACCAAAACCCTACTTTTATAAGAACTGTCCCGGTGCCTTGGAGCTGAACCCGCTTCGCCGGCAGCGCACTCACGGCCGTGGCTGACAGCGGGCAGGTGGCATCTGGTCCACCGCATCGCTGTCCGAATGACAGGGCGTCATACCAGTGGCGCCGCATGATAGAAGCCCAAAGTCGGTGGAAAGACTGCTCCAGCCGAAGGGACTAAGTGCTCCATTTGCCTGCGACCCCATACCAGGCCCTTCTGCGCCGCGAGTCTGCGTCAATAAGATGTTCGTGGATGGTCGCGGCTCCTTCTGCCATCGATGTCAGGTATTGATTCCACGTTTCCGGTACCTACTCTCCTACCCGGCAGGATGGTGACCTGCCGGGTAGGAGAGTAGGCGACGGCGGGAACCACACCGTTTAGTGTTCGGACCAGCAGGCGAGGATGGTGGTGGCGATTTGGTAGGCGAAGTCGCTTCGTGAGATGTGGTTTTGGCCGAGGCTGGTCGCCATTTTGGTGGCGTCCACGTGGAGGACCATGTTGTCTTTGGCGAAGACCACGGCGCCTTCGGTGGTTTGGTAGCCGGGCAGTCCTAGGTTGGAGAGGCCCTTGATGGCTTGTGCGTTCAGCGAACCGGCCAGCGCTTTGGCCCTCGAGTTCGCTGCAGCATCCCCGGGCAGCACCTGCACGGACATCTGGAAGGGGCCATCGGCGAGCGTGTAGTTGCATGAGTACCTCGAGCCGTCCCAGGAGTGGGCGGTGGTGGGCTCGCCGGCCAGGCCCAGGATCTTGGTGACGCTGTCCTTGGCTTCCGCGGAGCACACCATGGCAGCTGCTGCGGGCGGTGTTTCTGCCGGGCTTGCCGGCGGGGTGGCCGCACTCGATTCCGCTGGCGATGCTGCGGGCTGTCCTGCGATTGGGGGTGCAGCCTGGGCCGCGCAGCCGCCCAGCAGGATCAGGCCTAGTGCCAGGGCAGCCAGCGTGGTATGTCGGGTCTTCATTTCAGTATTCTCCCTTTCATGGCCGGCTTCGCCGAGCTTTTTAGCGGACCGTCACTACTCCGTGCATGACCATCGTGGTCCCGCCGTGGAACGGGTAGGCCCCGGGCTTGCCCGGGGCCTTGAAGGTGGCTGTGGCTCCTGCCGGGACGGTGACACTGAAGCTGCCGTCATCGGCCGCGACGGTGCATTCGGTAGTGTCCATGTTCATCACCGTCACGATGGATCCGGGCGCCACGGGGGCAGGATCGCGGAAGGCGCCGGATTCGATGTGGATCATCGAGGCCATGGAACCGGCCGCTTCCGTCATGGCAGGCAAGGGCATGCTGGTGGACATCGGGGCCATCGTTGCCACGGGCCTGGGTGTGGCTTGTGGAGAGGCAGCGACACCGCATCCTCCCAGGGCCACCAGGGCCATCAGGGCCGCGGCACCGATCAGCGATTTTTGCTTGTTCATGCGTATCCAATCCACTACGATCATGCCCCGAGCGGGCCCGGCCCCTGGGCAGGGGCTAGGACTTGTGGCTGGAGACCAGATGTCCATAGACAACGGTGTTTTCGGTGTATTCACCCGAGGCCGGGTCAAAGCCGCCACAGGTGATCAGACGGATTTCGGCCCGGTTCGTGTTGCCGTACACGGCCAGGGTGGGGAAGGTGGCCTTCTTGACCAAGGCAAGCTTGTCCACGACAAAGACGGCCACCATGCCATCGGCCCGCGTCACCGAGAACTGCTGCCCGGGCTTCATCTCGTGCAAGCGGAAGAAAAGACCCACCGGCGAGGCCAGGTTATTCACATGGCCCAAAATCACCGCCGGACCCAATTGACCCGGCGCCGGAGAATACTTGTACCAGCCACCCGGGTCCCCGGGCTGCCCGCCAGGGACATCCATGGTCCCATCCGCGGCCTGACCCAACGCCACCAATTTCGTACTAATACCAATTTGTGGCACCTGCAAGCTGACCGGGGCCGACGCGACCAGAACAGCTCCCACACTGGCCGGCGTGACCGGCACCACCGATGCGCTGGGCATCGCTGCGGACGTCCCTGCCGCCGGTGCCGGGCTTAGGCTTGGCGCCGGTGTCGCCCGCACCGTCGTCGCCGGCGACATGGACACCGGTGACGTGGACGCCGTGGTGGGCGGGGTTGGCGGTGCGCAGGCCGTGGCGCCGAGCGTAAGGCCCACGAGCACGACG
>JBAUMA010000196.1:0-3997 GCA_049578485.1 Specibacter sp. | reverse complement strand
CCTCCAGGTCCGGCGGACGCACGGTGGAGATCTCTTTCTGCATCTCCACCAGGACGCCAATGGCGGCCTCAAGCTGGGGATCGTTGCCGGCCATGTGGTCGTGCGGCGGGAACGGCACCTCGATGTCGGGGTCCACGCCATAGTTCTCCACGTGGAAGCCCTGCCCGTCGCGGAACCAGTACGCGTACCGCGGCTGGGTCACCTCCGTGCCGTCGGCCAGCGAGAACCTGCCGTCGATCCCCACCACGCCGCCCCAGGTCCGCATTCCCACGACCGGGCCAATGCCGCGCAATTTCGCCACGGCCGTGATGATGTCGCCGTCGGAGCCGGCAAACTCGTCCGTCAGCACCACCACCGGACCGCGGGGGGATTGCGACGGATAGATGGACGGACCCATCCCCCGCGCCAGGCACCAGGCGTCCATGCGCTTGCTGATGACCTCGGCTACCAGCTGTGAGGTGTGCCCGCCACGGTTGCGGCGCACGTCGATGACCAGGGCGTCCGCGGCCGTCTCGGTGTCAAGGTCGCGGTGCAATTGGGCCCAGCCGTGCGGCATCATGTCCGGGACGTGCAGGTAGCCGAAGGCGCCCTTGGAGGCCTTGCGGACCATGGCGCGGTTGGTGCCGACCCATTGCTGGTACCGCAGCCTTGCCTCGCTCTTCAAGGGCACGACGGCGACCCTGCGCCGGGTTGGTGCCGCCGCCCCGGCGTCGGTTCCTCCTCCGGCTGCGCTGCGCAGCGTCAGTTCAACGATCTTCCCCGCAGTGCCCGCCAGGAGCGCCGCCGGGCCCTGGGCAGGCACGGCGATGCCGTTGACGGCCTCGAGGATTTCGCCGGGCTGGGCGGCCACACCCGGTGCGGCCAGAGGTGAGAAAGCCTGCGGGTCAGAGGACTCGCCCGTGAAGATCTCACTGATGACGTGGCCGTTGTCGGTGGCTTCAAAAACGGCTCCCAGGTACCCCTGGGCGCCCGCACCGTCCTCCTCCACTGGTGCAGGCGTCACATAAGCGTGGGAGGTCCCCAGCTCACCGTGCATCTCCCACAGCAGATCGACCAGGTCGTCATGGCTGCCCAGACGCTCCACAAGCGGCCGGTAGCGCTCATGGACACCCCGCCAGTCAACTCCGGCCATGTCCTGGGTGTAGAAGAAGTCGCGCTGGAGCCGCCAGGCCTCGTCAAAGGACTGCCCCCACACCTGTGCCGGGTCCAGGCGCACCAGGATCCTGCCCAGGTCCACCTCGGTGATGTCGGCGGTGTCGTTGGCCGCAGTGGCCCCGGCAGGCAGCACCTTGACCTCGGCATCGTGCACCGTGATCACCCATTTGCCGTCGCCGCTGACGCGGAAGCTGCCCAGCTCGTCCACGAGCGTGATGACCTTGCCCGAGGCAAAGTCAAAACGGTCCAGGCGTGCTGCGGCGGACTTGCCGTTGGGCGTGGCCAGGCCGTCGCCCGTTGCACCGTTGCCGGGGTCCACCTGCCACAGCAGGCCGCCGTCAACGGCCGCCAGCGCCACGTAGCGGTCCTGGGGCACGGGCACCGCAATAATGCGTGCAGCCAGGCCGGCAACGTCCACGGCAAGCTTTGTGATGCGGGCCGACTCCTTGCCGGCGACCTTGTCCTCGTCAAGGTGCGGGGCACCGTTGAGGTACGGCCCAAAGGGCGACGGCGTGGTGGCGGCCAGGGCGACCAAGAACGGCTTGGTGGCCGCCGGGAAGCTCAGGTCGAAGGAGTGGGTGTCATAAACCGGGTCAAAGCTGCGCTGCGACAAGAACGCCACATACTTGCCGTCCGGGGTGAAAGCCGCGTGGTGGTCGGCAAAACGCCCGTCCGTCAGGTCGATGGCCCGTTCCGCGGACCCCTCGCCGGCCGTGACGGACGCCAAGCGAATCCTGGAGTGCCGTTCGTCGGCGTCCAGCGGTTCGGTCCACACCACCCAGGCGGAGTCCGGGCTGAACGCCAATTCCGTAACGGCCCCGTTGGCAGCTTGGGCCAGCCGTTCCACGGACCCTGCCTGCACATCCACCAGCAGCACCTCACCCAGCTCGGTGCCGATCGCAATTCTGGCGCCGTCGGGGCTGGGGACGGCCTCGGCTGCCCTTGTTTGAGTCGGGTACTCGATGCGGCGAAGTTCGCTCTCGGCCGAGGCGGCGTCCTTCTCCGGTGCGGCGGCCGGGTGTTCCGGCGCCGAATCGTCCGTCACGGCCCGCTGGTTCTCGCCTGCCTTGAATGTGCCGGCGTTGGCGGCGTGCGCGGAGACCGGCTGGGGCAGCGGCACCTGCCCGGTGTCGGCAGCCTCCCCCGAAGCATCCGGATCAGCCGCGCCGGGGTCCGGCGTCGAAATCGACGAGGCGGCCGGTGCAGGCTCGGACAGGGCCCTGACGTACAGGGCCTCGACCCCGCCTTCGTCGGCCACATACATCACGTGCCCCTCTCCCAACGGGCGTGCAAGGCGTGCCCGCACGCCCGGAGTGGCGGCCACGACCCGCGAAGGTCCGTCCCGATGAGTGAGCAGGTGGACGGTGCCGTGCGCTTCGACCACACTCGCCGTGCCGTCGTGGTTGGGCACCACGGCGTTCAAATGTGCGCCCACGTCCAACAGCCGGGGGCTGCGGGCGGAGTTGGCGCCGCCAAGGGAAATCTCCAGCTGGACGGCCTCGGCGTCGAGCCCGTCCAGGAGGAACAAATTGCCAGCGGATTCAAACACGATCCGGGTGCCGTCGGTGCTGGCGTGACGGACGTAAAAGCCCTCAAAGTCGGTGTGGCGGCGCAGATTGCTGCCGTCTGGCAGCACCGAGTACAGGTTGCCGTGGCCCTCGTGGTCCGAAAGGAACGCAATCCGCCCGGCAACCCACATCGGGTCACACAGATTGCCGTCGAGCTCGGGGACCAGCCGGGCAAACTCGCCCGAGCCGTCGGTGTCGATCCACAATTTCCCTGACGTTCCGCCGCGGTACCGCTTCCATGCGGCCGGTTCGCGCGACAACACCGAGGAAAGCACCATCGGCCGTTCGTCGCCCACGACGGGGCCGAAAGCGATGCTGTCGACGGGACCGAAGGGCAGGCGGCTTCGCTTGCCGGTCGCCGTTGAAACGGCATACGCCCAGCTGAGCCTCGCATCGGGTTGTTCGAAGGCGCTGGTCACCACGGCGTCGCCGTCGGCCGTGAAGCCCTTGACCTTGGTGCTTGCATTTCCCCAATAGCTCAGCTGTTTCGCGGAGCCCCCGTCCACGGGCGCAATGACCACTTCGGGTGCCTTGCCGCGGGTCACCGTCCACAGCAGGTGGCTGCCGTCGGGGGTGAAGCGTGGATTGCGTACCGGGGAAGACTCGGCGGAGACGCGCCAGGCGCGGCCTCCGTCCAGCGGTGCAATCCAGACGTCGTCCTGGGCCACGAAAGTGATCAGCCCTTGGCGAAGGTGCGGGTAGCGAAGATAGCTCGTGGAGGTCATTTACGTATCTTAGCGAAAGCGTCCGGGGGCGCCTCTCGCGACAGCCCCACGGAACCCCCTTTTAACGGGTGGGAAGAATCTGCTGGACGAACCACCTCCCGCTGACAAGGACCAGGACAATGTCCAGCTTCTGCGCGGCGTTGGATTCCTGGCGGTGGATCACACCTCCTGCGGCATCGTGTTCGGCATACGGGCCGATCGTAACCGTGGCGGAGACGACGGCTGTCTGTGTCGGGGCGTCGGAACCGCCGGGCAGCAACTTCCGGGACGCAACGGACGCAGATGCCACGGTTGTTTCCATCCCTGTGAAGGAATGTTTGGCTTGTTGCAGGGCCGAGACCGTTGCGGCGTCCGCGCGCCGGGCCGGGGACCCGACCGCATTGACGGTCTCCAGCAGGGGGAACTCCCCGCTGGTCAGAGCATAGGACCGCACCCAGGCCAGCGCGGCAAGCGCCGTGGCAGGATCCGCGGACACCAGTTGCTCCCGAACCCCGGCGGGAAGCATCGCCGTCGAAGGCCCCAGGGCCGCCGCCGCATCCGGGCTGGGGC
>JBAUMA010000195.1:0-1638 GCA_049578485.1 Specibacter sp. | reverse complement strand
GCGCAAGGCGATCAACACGCGTCCGGAGATCAAGAACCCCGTCTGGCATACCTCACTGCGCAACACCGCCCAGGACCGCCCGCTGTCGGATGCGACGTGGGCCGACATAGGGCAGTCGTTCGCCGAGGACATGGGCTTCGCGGAGCATCCCTGGGTGATGGTGCGCCACGGCCACGACCATGTGCATATCGTCGTCTCACGGGTCAGCGATGTGGGAGAGGTCTGGCATGGCCGAAATGATCGGCGGGCAGCACAAAGCGCCTGCACGAAACTGGAACAAGAACACGGCCTGGAGCAGGCCCCACGACGGCGCGAGGGACCGAAACAAGCGGTGACTGCTGAACGGGAAGAAGCCAGGGGCAAGGCCCGGACACTGGGTTCACACCGCGCCGCGAAAGAGCGCGAACGGCGCGAACTGGAAGCACATAGGGCGCGGATTCAGAAGATGCGTGCAGCGAGCTTCCCGAACCCACCCACGACCCGATCACCCAGCAAGGGGATCCAGGCTGTGTCCCGCACCTTCACGGAACGGCAACCTGGCCGTGATGAAGGCTATGAGCGGTAGAGAATTGCAGCGGGCGGCCCGATGTCCCCCCCCATAGAACACCAGGCCGCCCACTACTACGTTGCGGGTCAGAGGAATATTCAGACCCGCAACAAATAGCTGTAGAAACGAGTCTCTACGCTCTTCCTTAAGATAGTCGCACTTACCATGCAAGATTAGGGAAAGCCTCCATTAAGTCCTAGATATTCTGTCCAGTGCCTCGTGTTGCCGGTGGATTGTCGACGAACTTTTCTTATTTCACATGCCTCCCCGCACAAAAGGAGAGCCCTGGCTCCTTAGCTGGGAGGCAAAAGGAACCAGGGCTTAATGTGGCAATGCTCCTAAGGGGACAGCATTGCCACGATAGATGTTCTTAGCGGGTCGGGGGGCGATCCGCCAAAAACAGTGGTGTAAACCACCGGTTGCAGCCATGCTGCAACTCATTAAACCTACCAAAATTTTTTATCCATCTGCGCTGCAGGCATGGCGCTGTTGCTTGTCTGCATCATTCCCGTGCATATATAAAGGGAACCCTTTAGCAACGGATCTAGCCGAGAGTCCATCGCTTCCAGAATGATTTCTTTGTTGCGGGCTCTTCTGCTGCCGCAAGGTTCGTGTCTTCGTTTTCCCCTGGCATATCTTGCGTGCGATTCCTCGTAGTGGATTGCTCGATTGCAGGTCGAGGTATCACTGATTCGAGGATGCGCAGGGCGCTCTCGGCCGTTTCGGCGCGTTGGCGCTGAATGTCCCCGACCTGTTCGGCAGCTGTCCGGTGAGCGCGCTCAATGGACAGGGCGGTTTCCAGCTCAACGACGCGGTTTTTTAGCTCGTTCTGTTCGCGCTGAGATATGTCATGACCTATGTCAGATTGTCCCTGAGATATGTCACCGGACAGTGCCTGAGACAGCCCTGCGGAGGCCCCTGACCCAGGGTTGAGCCCGGCTTCAAGCAGATCCGGGAGTGGGATCTTCCAGATCCCCCGAGGTGTTTTGTATGCGTTGGAGAATGCGCCCTGGTCGAGCCGACGACGGACTGAGGAGCGGGAGACCCCGACCAGGTTGGCGGCTTCGGCCAGTGTGAATGTTGGCCGCTGG
>JBAUMA010000194.1:0-2103 GCA_049578485.1 Specibacter sp. | reverse complement strand
GCCTTGGGGGCCTCCTTTACGACGCCTTCGAAAACACCGACTCCGTCGCCTTGCCCCGGCCGTCACCGTCGCTCTGCGCCGGCCTCACACATTCCCTCCAGCCTTCTCCAAACTCACAGAACGGATCATCATGAGCAAAGTAGCTGCTGAACTGAAGTACTCCGCCGAGCACGAGTGGATCGCCGCCGATGGCGCCGGCCCCTCCACGATTGGCGTCTCCGCCGTGGCCGCCGACGCCCTTGGCGACATCGTCTACGTTGACCTGCCCGAGGTGGGCTCCACCGTCACGGCCGGCGAAAGCTGTGGCGAGATCGAGTCGACCAAGTCCGTCTCCGACCTCTACGCCCCCGTGACGGGCGAGGTCACCGAGGTCAACACGGCCGCCGTCGACGACCCCGCCGTGATCAACTCCGATCCCTACGGTGCCGGCTGGTTGTTCAAGGTGGCCGTGGAATCAGAGGGCCCGCTGCTGACCGCGGCCGAGTACGCCGCAGCCAACGGCGGCGAGCTGTGAGCGCCGTCGGAGTGGACTACGTCCAGGTGATCTCGCCGAGCCTGGACGCCCCGCTGTCCGCACTGGACCCCGAAATCGCCGTCCAGATCGACGCTGAGCTGACCCGCCAGCGCACCGGCCTGGAAATGATCGCCTCGGAGAACCACACCGCGGCCGCCGTCATGCAGGCACAAGGTTCCGTGCTGACCAACAAGTACGCCGAGGGCTACCCGGGACGCCGCTACTACGGCGGCTGCGAGCACGTTGACGTTGTCGAGCAGCTCGCGATCGACCGGGTCAAGGCCCTGTTCGGTGCCGAGTACGCGAACGTCCAGCCGCACTCCGGCGCCCAGGCGAACGCCTCCGTCATGCACGCCCTGATCAAGCCGGGCGACACCATCATGGGCCTGAACCTGGCCCACGGCGGACACCTCACGCACGGCATGCGCATCAACTTCTCCGGCCGGCTCTACAACGTGGTCCCGTACCAGGTCCGCGAGGACACGCACCAGGTGGACATGGCCGAGGTTGAGCGCCTGGCCCTGGAACACAAGCCGGCGCTGATCGTTGCCGGCTGGTCCGCCTACGCCCGCCAGCTCGACTTTGCAGAGTTCCGCCGCATCGCCGACCTGGTGGGCGCCTACCTCATGGTGGACATGGCCCACTTTGCCGGCCTAGTCGCTGCCGGGCTGCACCCCTCGCCGGTACCGCACGCGCACGTCACCACCTCCACCACGCACAAGACCCTGGCCGGTCCGCGCGGCGGCATCATCCTCTCCAACGACGCCGACATCGCCAAGAAAATCAACTCTGCCGTGTTCCCGGGACAGCAGGGCGGGCCTCTTGAGCACGTCATTGCCGGCAAGGCCGTGGCGTTCAAGATCGCCGCAACGCCCGAGTTCAAGGAACGCCAGGAGCGCGTGCTTCTCGGCTCCCGGATCCTGGCCGACCGCCTGGTCCAGCCCGACGTCGCCGCCAAGGGAATCTCCGTCATCTCCGGCGGCACCGACGTGCACCTGGTCCTGGTGGACCTGCGCGACTGCGAACTCAACGGCCAGGAGGCCGAGGACCGGCTCGCGGCCATCGACATCACCGTCAACCGCAACGCCGTGCCGTTCGATCCCCGCCCGCCCATGGTCACCTCCGGCCTGCGCATCGGCACGCCTGCCCTGGCCACGCGCGGATTCGGCGAGGCCGCCTTCGTTGAGGTTGCCGACATCATCGCCGAGGCCCTGATGGCCGACGCCGGTGCGGACCTTTCCGGACTCCGTCACCGTGTGGAGGCGCTTGCCTCCGCGCACCCGCTCTACCCGTCGGTGGCCGCACTGTCCTAGCCGGGTGTCTTCGCGGCTCGCAACCGTCCGCGCAACCCGGGAGTTCCTGCCTATTGGGGGTGCTGGAACTCTCGGGTTGGACCCGTTTTCCCCGTCTTCCCTGTACCACCGCCACCACTGGCGAGCCTTGAAAGGTGTTTTTCATGTCTGTTGGCGTTTTTGATTTGTTTTCCGTGGGGATTGGTCCGTCGAGTTCGCATACGGTGGGTCCGATGCGGGCCGGTGCGGCGTTTGTGCGGGAACTTCTTCAGGCCGGGGTCCTGGACCGTGTGGTCT
>JBAUMA010000193.1:0-3915 GCA_049578485.1 Specibacter sp. | reverse complement strand
AGTCAAAGGTGGGCGTGGCGATGTCGCGGTCTTCCTGGACCAGGTGGCTGGCACCTTCAAAGCGGTGCACGTCGGCGTGGGGCATCCGGGTCAGCAGGTCGCGCAGGTAGCGGTCGGAAAAGACCGGATCTTTCGGGCCCCACATCATCAGGGCGGGCACGCCGAGGGTGGTGATGCCGGAGGAGACCGAATCCAGAGCCTCCCACGACGGGTGCGCCGGGGTCGCCGGGATGTCGGCCACGAAGTTGCCCACACCGGCGCGGCGCAGTGCCGTGCGGTAGGGGGCCATGAAGGCGGAGCGGACCTCGGGGGCCAGGGAGGGCTGCGCCAAACCGTGGGTGACACGCAAGAAGGCGGCCGACGTCGTCGTGCCCCAGGAGTGGACAGCGGGGTGCAGGGCAAGTTTTAGGGCCGGCGGCAGGGCGAACCCGGCGGGGTGCACGGCCGTGTTGGTCAGGACCACTCCTGCGAGCTGTTCGCGGTGCCGGGTGGCCCAGCCGAGGGAGATCAGTCCGCCCCAGTCGTGGCCGACCGTGACCACGGGGCCGGTCAAGGCCAGCGCGGCGGTCAAGTCCGAGAGGTCGGTGATGCGGTCCTCGAGGCGGCGGAAGGTGCCCGTGCGTTCGGAGAAACCCATGTCCAGCTGGTCCACGGCGATGACCCGCCACGGGCCGCCGGCGGCCAGGGTGGAGGGGGATGTGGCCCCCGCGAGCAGGGTACGCCACAGGTACGACCACGTCGGGTTGCCGTGCACGCACAACAGCGTGCCCGCGGGCTCTAGGCCCGTGGCGGCGACGTCGTCGGCGTTGTCCAGGTAGTGCCACTGGCGCCGTGTTCCGGGCTTTTCGACGGCGGCCGTGGACGGAACGGACAACGTCCGGCGCCACTGGGCGCGCACGCCGGGCCAGGGGTCCGTGCGGCCTTTCGGGGTGGAAACGGTGTCAGCAGGGGCCGGGGCAGCCACAGCTACCACGCAATTTCCATCATCGTGGTGTTCAAGCCCGAGCCCACGCCCATGCA
Source organism: Specibacter sp. (assembly GCA_049578485.1). Lineage (GTDB taxonomy): Bacteria > Actinomycetota > Actinomycetes > Actinomycetales > Micrococcaceae > Specibacter. The sequence goes on along the minus strand of JBAUMA010000193.1, from coordinate 2,895 downwards.
CAGCACCCGGTCTCCGGGGTTCAGCGACTGGGCCTCTTGGGCCAGGGTCATCGGCAGCGACGCCGGGCCCACATTGCCCCACTTGGGGAACGTGATGGGCACCTTGCTTCGAACCAGGTTGACGGCCTTGATGATGGCGTTCGTGTAGGACGTGGACACCTGGTGGGTGACGTAGCGGTCCATCTTGCGCCAGTCCCAGCCATCGGTGTGGGCCTCGTGCCAGGCGTCGGTGACCAGTTCCAGGCCGTTGTCCAGCAGGCCCTTGGTATCGGTGAACATGCCGTCCGGGCCGCCCACGCACAGTTCGTGGTGCTGGGTGCCGGCACGGGAGACCCCGCCCAGGATGCGGTGCCCGCCGGGGTGGAGGTCGGCGGGGCCGATGACGGCGGCGGCAGCCCCGGAACCCAGGGTCAGCGTGGCAAATTCGCGCAGGTAGTCCTCGCGGGTGGACGTTTCCTTGTTCAGGCGGCGGAACGTGGTTTCCTGGGTGGCCTGGGCGTCCTCACCCGCCACGATCAGCGCGTATTTGATCTGCCCGGAATCGATCATGTTCGCGGCAAGCGTGATTCCGTTGACAAACCCGAGGCAGGCATTGGCCAGGTCGAAGTTCATGGCGGAGGAGGGCAGGCCCAAACCATTGTGGATCTTGACGGCAACGGAGGGCTCAAGGTTGCGGCGCGTGACGGAGGTGTTGATCAACAGCCCGATCTGTCCGGCCTCGATGCCCGCCTCGGCCAGCGCCTTGGCACCGGCCTCGATGGCGGCGTCGTCAAACTCGGTTCCCGGGGCCCACCAGCGGCGTTCCGTAACCCCGGCAACCCGTTCCAGCAAACGCTTCGACAACCGCAACCGTTTCAAGCTGGGGGCCAGGCGTTCGTCAAAGTCGGCGGAACTGACCACCACCGGGGCTTCCACGCTGGTGACGGCGAGTAAGGCAGTGTTGTGGTGACGAAAAGTCGCGTTGCCGATCAAATTCCAGCCTTTTTCTTCTGTATTTTGTGCTGCCCGGGTACCGAATAACCGGTTAATTACAGTCGCGAAGTGGGCGTTGCGTTGCCGCGGCCCCGTCTCGACATCAAGCCTGACCCTTAACTATGCACCTTTGGCAGGGGTTCACGCACATACGCCGCGGCGCATACATGGGATTTGGAGCCCCGTGATTCTTCGAAGGCACGGTAGATTGGGAGGTGGAAACCAGCCCGGCGCAGGAGTATAAAACAGTTTGCATTTAAAAAGTTTGACCGTGCGCGGATTCAAGTCATTCGCCTCGGCCACCACCTTCGACTTCGAACCCGGGGTGACGGCCGTGGTGGGCCCCAACGGCTCCGGCAAGTCCAATGTGGTCGACGCCCTCGCCTGGGTCATGGGTGAGCAGGGCGCCAAGACGCTTCGCGGTGGCAAGATGGAGGACGTCATCTTCGCCGGCACCTCCGGGCGCCCGGCCTTGGGCCGCGCCCACGTTGCACTGACCATTGACAACGCCGACGGCGCCCTGCCGATCGACTATTCCGAGGTCACCATTTCCCGCACCTTGTTCCGCACGGGAGGCAGCGAATACGCCATCAACGGCACGGGCTGCCGGCTGCTGGACATCCAGGAACTGCTTTCGGACTCCGGGCTGGGCAAGGAAATGCACGTCATCGTGGGCCAGGGCCAGCTGGACAAGGTGCTCCATGCCACGGCCGAGGAGCGGCGCGGGTTCATCGAGGAGGCGGCAGGCATCCTCAAGCACCGCCGCCGCAAGGAAAAGACGCTGCGCAAGCTGGAGGCCATGTCCGCCAACCTGGCCCGGCTCAGCGACCTGACCGGTGAAATCAGGCGCCAACTGACACCCCTGGGCAAGCAGGCGGCCGTTGCCCGGCGTGCCCAGGCAGTCCAGTTTGACGTCCGGGACGCCAGGGCCCGCCTGCTGGCCGATGACATCGTGACGTTGACGAACGCCGTCGAAAAGGATGTGGCGGACGAGCTTGCGCTGAAAGCCCGCAGGGAACAGGTCGAGGCGGATCTGCTGGCCGGGCGCACCCGCCAGGCAAGCCTGGAGCGGGAAGCCGCCGCGGCCACGCCCGTGCTGAACGCGACCCGCGACACCTGGTACCAGCTGTCGGCCACGCGCGAAAAATTCAAGTCACTTGGAGTGCTGGCCGCCGAACGCCAACGCCACCTGGGGGCGGGTGAGGCGCCGGCGGATCCCAGCCGTGACCCGGACCGGCTGGCGGATCAGGCCAAAGGGCTGCGCGCCGAGGAGGCCGGCCTGGACCTGGCCTTGGAGGAACGGCGCATCGGCCTGGAGACGGCCATGGAAATCAAGGAGGATGTGGAGGCCGCGGTCCGCGCCGAGGAACAACGTGTCCGCGAGCTCCTGCGCGCCACCGCCGACCGCCGAGAGGGGTTGGCCCGGCTGGCAGGGAAGGTGGCCTCGGCCCGGTCCCGCGTGGAATCGGCGGAGGCCGAGATCGGCCGGCTGCACCAAAGCAAGGCCTCCGGCGCCCAACGACACGGTGCCGCGGCCCAGGAATTTGCCGCGCTTGAGTCACAGGTGGCGGGGGTCGAGGAAGGCGAGGAACGGCTCGACGCCGACTACGAGGAAGCTGCGGCGGCGCTGGCCGCGATTGACGCCGAAATTGAGGAGCTGTCCGCCGCCGCGCTGGCCGCCGACAGGGAACGCGACTCGCTCACGGCCCGTCGCGACGCCCTGGCCGTTGGCCTGCTCCGCAAAGACGCCTCGGCCCACTTGCTCGGCTCGGACCAGCCCGGCGTGCTGGGTGCCGTGGCGGACCTGCTCACCGTGGCCCCGGGCCATGAGAGCGCCATTGCCGCGGCCCTGGGAGCGGCGGCCGAAGGTGTCGCCGTGGCCGGGGCGGCGGCCGCCGTGGCCGCACTGGAGCGGATCAAAAC
>JBAUMA010000192.1:0-18869 GCA_049578485.1 Specibacter sp. | reverse complement strand
GTTCAGGGACGGGGCGGGACTTCCAAGTTTTCACGTAGCTAAGCGTAACGTCCGAGGGGCCCGAAGCGAGCGAAGCGAGCTTGGGGAGGACGTTGCGCGGTAACGTCCGAGGGGCCCGAATCGGGCCTGCGGTGACTTAGGCCGTGATGACGCCGAAGCCCAGCAGGACGTAGAGGGCCAGGCCCAGGGCGATCCTGTACCAGACGAACGGCCGGAAGCTCTTGGTGGAGATGAACTTGAGGAACCAGCCGATGATCAGGTACCCAACCACAAAGGCGATGGCCGTGGCGAGGGCAATTTCACCAATGCCGAAGGGCCCCTGGGCGCCTTCGTGCTTGGCAAAGATTTTGTACAACTCGTAGAAGCCGCTGCCGAAAACTGCCGGGATGGCCAGCAGGAACGAGTACCTGGCGGCGGATTCGCGGGTGTAGCCCATCAACAGCCCGGCCGTGATGGTGCCACCCGAGCGGGACACGCCGGGGATCAGGGCCAGGGCCTGGGCAAAGCCAAAGATGATGCCGTGCTTGAAGGTCAGGTCCTTGAGCTCGCGCTCCTGGCTGGCGACGGCGTCGGCCACGGCCAGGATCAAGCCAAAGACAATCAATGTGGTGGCCACGATCCACAAGTTGCGCAGCGTGGTTTCAATCTGGCTCTGGAAGACGACGCCCAGCAGCGCGATGGGCAGGCTGCCGATGATGACAAGCCAGCCCATGCGGGCGTCGGGGTCGGTGCGGGGCACCCTGCCGCGAAGAGAGCCGTACCAGGCCTTCACGATCCTGACAATGTCACGCCAGAAAAAGACGACGACGGCGGCCTCCGTGCCGAGCTGGCTCACGGCGGTAAACGCCGCGCCGGGGTCCTCCCCGGAGGGCAGGAACTTGCCAACGACAAAGAGATGGGCACTCGAGGAGATGGGGAGAAATTCCGTCAGGCCCTGGATAAGGCCCAGGAAGGCCGCTTCAAACCAGTTCACGCGTTTCAGCCTAGAGCATTGGGGCCGTCGCCATGGCGCCTACGCCGCAAAACACGCGCTGGAATCCACCGTAAGCTTGCTTTCATGGAACAACGATTCGTGGGCACCAGCGGACTGCGGGTTTCCGCCGTGGCCTTGGGCACCATGACATGGGGCAAGGAAACCGACGTCGAGACCGCCAGGGAGCAGCTGCGTGCCTTCGTGGACGCCGGCGGCACCACCGTGGACACGGCCGTCAGCTATGTGGAGGGCCGCAGTGAGGCGATCCTTGGTGAACTCATTGGTGACGTGGTGCCACGCCACGATGTTGTGCTGGTCTCCAAGGCCGGCATCAGCCACCGCAACGGCAAGCGGATGGTGGATACCTCCCGCCGGGCCATGCTGGCCAGCCTGGATGCGTCGTTGGCCCGGCTCGGCACCGATCACCTGGATTTGTGGCTGGCCCATATTTGGGATGAGAACGTGCCGCTCGAGGAGACGCTCAGCGCCCTCGACCTGGCCGTAACCACCGGGCGGGTCCGGTATGCCGGGGTGTCCAACTACAACGGTTGGCAGCTGGCCCGTGCCGCCACGCTTTCCGACACTGCCCTCGTGGCGAATCAGGTGGAGTACTCATTGCTCTCCCGCGACCCCGAACGGGATGTGGTGCCGGCCGCCGAGCATGTCGGCACCGGCGTCATTTGTTGGGGACCGTTGGGGCGCGGCGTGCTCACCGGTAAATACCGTGGCAAGATTCCCGCCGATTCGCGGGCCGCCAGCGAGTCCATGGGCAGCTACGTGGAGCCCTATCTTTCCGGACGTCCCAGCCGGATCACGGATGCCTTGGCAACCGCCGCCAAGGGTTTGGGCCGCACGCCGCTGGACGTGGCCCTGAGCTGGGTTCTCGACCAGGAGCTCGTTGCCGGTGCTGTGGTGGGACCACGCACCACCGAGCAGTTGCTGGAAATCCTGGCATCTTCGCTGGAACCGTTGCCAGAGCAGATCGCCACAGTCCTGGACGAAGTTTCCGCCTAATTCCCGCAACTGCGGAAGGCCCAACTCCCCCGGATTGGACGGGGTCGGTTAGGGCCGGTGGTCAGTCGTCGATCGGCTCCAGGTCGTCGTCGAGATCCTCATCGCTTTCCTCGGGTTCGCCGTCGCCGTAGATAACAAGCGGCGTCACTTCATCGAAGGCGTCGAAGAGCGCTTCCTCATACACTTCAAAGGCATCGATGATGCCCAGGAAGGTTGCCTCGACGATGGGGTCTTCGTCTCCGCGACGTGCGGAGGCGGCCACCAAATGTTCTTCGAGTGCCGTCGTCAAGGCGCTTAACGCTGCGCGGGGATCAATGCTCATGCGTTTGACGGTACCAGTGTGTCAGCCAACATGAAAGACCTTTCCCGGGCACGTGGGAGTAGCTTTAATGGCAGGGAGCAAGAACTTTGCGCCAAGGCAGAATGGATGGCCATGAAGGAAACGTTGCAGGCGGTGCGCCGGGGACCCGGGGCACCGATCAAGCAGTACGAATACTTGATACTGTCCGTGCGATCCGACGAGTCGGTGCCCATTGCCTACCAGCGGTTGCGCGAGCATGCCGAGTACGGCAAGTGGGAATTGGAGCGCAGCCTGCTGTACATGGGCGGCGGCCGCCGTTACTGGATGCGGCGCAGGGTCATGTCCGTCCAGCGGACACTGGATGTCTACTGATCCACAGGACGTCTACTGATCGACGGTCCCTATTGATCGAGCGGCCCCAGCCAGGCGTTGGCGATGGTGCCGTGGGCCGATTCGTCATCCGAGGGGTGGAACATGCCGGCCAGGACATCCCGGTAGAGCCTGCCCAACTCGTTTCCGGCAAAGTAGCTGCCGCCCCCGCTGACCCGGATGATCAGGTCGACCACGGTGCGCGCCGTCTCGGTGGCTCGGATTTTCAGGCCCACCAGCCGGGGGAACCACATGCCGCCGTGGTCTACCAGATCGTCAACGTCCCGTGCCACCGCCGCCAGCTGAGGGTAGAGGCCGTCCATGGCCAGCGCAGCGTCGGCAATCCGCCAGCGGATGTCCGGATCCTGGGAATACGGCTTGCCCGACTTCTTGGACATGCGCTTGTGTACGGTTGCCACGCCAATCTCCAGGGCCCGCTCCCCCAAACCCGTGTACACGGCCGCCAGCAACGTTTCAAAGCAGGCAAAGATGGCAAAGATCAGCGGATCGGCGTTGGGCCCGACGGGCAGTTTCCGGAACACCCGTTCGGCCGGCGCCACGGCACCGTGGAGCACCGTGGTGTTGGACTGGCTGGCACGCATGCCCAGGGTGTTCCAGTCGTCCTTGATGGTGTAGCCGGGCGTCTGCCGGGTGATGAAGGCGTGCACCAGTTCCGGTTCGGGGCCCGTGGAGTCCTTGCCGAATATCCCCAGCCGTGTCCAGGCGGGTGAGAGCGAGGTGAAGATCTTGGTGCCGGTGAACGAATAGGAGCCGTCCCCCATCGGCTCGGCCACGGTGTTGGAGTCAAACAATACCGAATCGTTGCCGGCCTCCGAGTTCCCGAACGCAAACACCTCCCCCGCAACGGCCTCCGTGAGCACAAAGTGCAGGGAGTCATCTCCCCGGCGGGACAAAAGATGTGCGACGCCGGTCCAGACCAGGTGCATGTTGATCGCCAGCGCGGTGGCGGGGGCCGCCGTGGCCAACCTGCGTTGCGCGGCGGCAACCTGTTCAAGCCCAAACCCGAGGCCGCCGTCGTCCACGGCCGCAAACATGCGCAGGTAGCCCTGGGCCTTGAGTTCGGCCAGGTCCTCGTGGAAGAACTCGTTGCGCTCGTCATAGCCCTTGGCGCGGTCCCGGAAGCGTTCAAGGAGCTCCCCGGGCAGCAGTTCGTGCAGGTCCATCCGGGATCTCCTTAGTAGTTGCTCAGCAGCCGGTCGAGCACGCGGGCGCCGAATTTCAGCGAGTCCGCCGGTACGCGCTCGTCAACGCCGTGGAACATGCCCGTGAAGTCCAGCTCGGGCGGCAGTTGCAGGGGCGCAAAACCGTAGCCGGTGATGCCCAGGCGCGAGAGCGACTTGTTGTCGGTTCCCCCTGAAAGCGTGTACGGCAGGACGGTGGCGCCCGGGTCCTCGGCGTTAAGCGAATCGATCATGGCGTCCACCAGGTTGCCCGTGAACGGCGTTTCAAGGGAGACGTCGTTGTGGATCGTGGAGATCTCGATGCCGTCCCCGGCCAGTTCACGCACCATTTCAAGCACCTCCTCGTGCCGGCCTGGCAAGGTGCGGACATCGATCATGGCCTCCGCCGTGCCCGGAATCACATTGGCCTTGTAGCCGCCCTGCAGGAAGGTGGGGTTGGCCGTGTTTTGCAAGGTGGCGCCGACAAAGCGGGCCACGGTGCCCAGCTGGTCCAGCAGGGTTTGCGGGTTGCCCTCGTCAAAGTCGACGCCGGTCAGTTCGGAGACCCCTTCCAGGAACTGGCGGGTGGTGGCGGTGTATTCGATGGGCCACTGGTGCTCGCCGATCCTGGTGACGGCGCGGGCCAAGCGTGTGACGGCGTTGTCGGTGTTGATTTGCGAGCCGTGGCCGGCGCGCCCGTGCGCCGTCAGGCGGAGCCAGGCCAGGCCCTTTTCCGCGGTTTGGAGCAGGTACGCGCGTTTGCCGCCAATGTCGGCGGAGAAACCGCCCACCTCGGAGATGGCTTCCGTGGCGCCCTCGAAGAGTTCGGGGCGGTGGTCAACCGACCAGCGGGCACCGTACGCTCCGCCGGCCTCCTCGTCGGCGAAGAAGCCAAAGATGAGGTCCCGCTTGGGTTTGCGCCCGTCCCGGCCCATGGAGCGCATCACGCTGAGGATCATGGCGTCCATGTCCTTCATGTCCACGGCACCGCGGCCCCAGATCAGCCCATCTTTTTCTTCGCCGCCGAATGGGTCCACGCTCCATTCGTGGGCCAGCGCCGGGACCACGTCCAGGTGGCCGTGCACCACAAGCGCAGGGAGGGAGGAATCGCTGCCTTCCACGCGGGTCACCACATTGGCCCGGCCGGGCGCGGCCTCGTAGATTTCAGCGGTCAGCCCGGTCTCGGTGATGAGGGCGGCCACATGTTCTGCGATCGCCCGCTCCCCCGGGCCCTCGTTCGTGCCGAAATTGCTGGTGTCGAAACGGATGAGGTCCTGGCAGATGCCAACGACTTCGTCTTCGGGCTTGACGGTGTTCACGAGGGGGCTCCTTGGTGTTTTGGCGTTCCATTCAGCCTACCGTTTGGCCGCGGCCGACCCCCGACGTCGATCCTTCGGATTGGTGGGTTTTGGCCGATTTTTCTTTCCCCCAAAAGCTGTGCTATCGTTTTCATCGCTGCTGCGGGAGACAACGATTCAACCGAAAGGAAGAAGAGTCCTCCCGTGATCACTTGCGCGAGTGGCGGAATGGCAGACGCGCCAGCTTGAGGTGCTGGTCCTGGAAACGGGGTGAGGGTTCAAGTCCCTTCTCGCGCACAAATCGGCCCGGAAGATCAATTGATCTTCCGGGCCTTTTCTTGTTTTGTTCACGTTAAAGGGGCCGGAATGAAACCAGTTCGTCCATCCACCATGGTGGGCACGGTGGCCGGCGTGGCCGCGATTGGACTGGCACTGACGCCGTCGCTGGTCCCCCGTCCCGCGCTGTTCCAGGGTTTCCTGGCGGGCCTGGCCTTCGGCCTTGCCTATGTGGCTGCCGCTCGGTTGTTCCGCACCGTCCTTGCCGTGCTTGAACGACGCCGGGGAGTCACGTTCCCGGACCGGCTCACCCTGCGGCCGTGGGCCCTGCTGGCGATTGTCGGCGGCATGGCCCTGCTGGTGGCCCTCATTGGCATGGCGGCGGTCTCCTGGCAAAACGATGTCCGCAAGCATGTGGACATGCCGCCGGCGGATGGTGTTGACCTTGTCACATTTTTGGTGGTGGCCCTGGCCATGGCCGGTGTGGTCTTTTGTGCCCGGTGGTGCCTTTCCCAGGCGGCCGCCTGGGGCCGGGGCTTGGCGCAACGCTTGCTTGGGGCCGGCAGCCCCTCGCGCCTGGCCGCCGGAGCCGGCCTGCTGACGGGAACCGTTGCTGCTGCTCTGGCGTTGGCGCTGCTGGTTTCTGCGGCGTTGATTGGCACCGACACGGTGTACGCGGCCCGCAACGCCACAACTCCGCCCGGGATCGCCGAGCCGGCTTCCACCTACCGTTCCGCCGGTACGGGGTCCGCCGTCGTCTGGGACAAGTTGGGCATGCAGGGCCGGGCATTCGTGGGCGGCGGTCCCACATCCGCACAGATTTCAATGCTCACGCAGGAACCGGCCATCACGCCCGTCCGTGTCTATGTCGGCTCGGAGCAGGGAAGTTCCATGGCGGAGCGGGCGGCCCTGGCCGTTGCCGAACTCAAGCGCACGGGCGGGTTCAACCGCGACACCCTGATGATTGCCACACCAACCGGCTCCGGCTGGCTGGAGCGCCAGGCGGTGGACTCCCTTGAATACCTGCACGGCGGCAACACGGCGATCGTCTCGATGCAGTACTCCTACCAACCCAGCTGGGTGTCGTTCCTTTTCCACCAGGATCTTCCCCGCGATTCGGGGCAGGCACTGTTCCGGGCCGTCAAGGCCGAATGGCTTTCAATGCCGCCGCTCTCGCGGCCCAAGCTGCTGGTCTACGGACTGAGCCTGGGCGCCTCAGGCATGCAGTCGGCGTTCGCCGATGTTGCCGAACTGACGAGCTCCGTGGACGGCGCCGTATTTTCCGGCGCCCCGAACAATTCCCAGCCGTGGGGCACCCTCCAGGCCGCGCGCGACGCCGGGTCCCCCGTCTGGCAGCCGGTGTACGACGGCGGCCGGCACGTGCGGTGGCTCTCCAACAACGGCGACTTTGCCACGCCACCGGGCCCCTGGGAGCCGGCACGGATTGCTTACCTGCAACACGGCACGGATGCCGTGACCTGGCTGACGCCGCGGTTGATCTGGGACAAGCCGGAGTGGTTGGACGGCCCGGCCGCAACCGGCGGCCGTGCCCCCGATGTGAGCGATTCCATGCGCTGGATTCCCCTGGTGACCTACCTGCAGGTGGCCTTTGACATGTTCCTGGGCGAGTCGGTCCCGGCCAGCCACGGTCACAACTTTGGCGACGTGGCCGTGGAAGCCTGGAACCACGTGGCCCCCGGCAAACTGGACTCGGCCGCCGTCGAACGTATTCAAAAGGCGATCGCCGCGTACCCGTTCGAGGATTCAATGGACCTCTAAGTGGTCCTGCGGGCCGTTACCCCAGCAGTCCGCCCCAGACCGCTCGCGAACCTGCCTCGCCGATCACCGCCACGTCAGCGGTGATGCCGGCGCACACAGCCAGCACGGCAAGCGCCAGGACCACCGTGGCTGCGCCGGCCCAGCGTGCGCCCAGCCGCGCAGTGATCCGCTCCCGGACGGCCAGCCGGTGCCACAGCCAGGCCGCTACGGCAGCCCCGAACAACCCCCAGGCCCACGGCAGCAAGGTGCGGCCGTCGTTGGCGTGAGCCACAATGTTTGGTGTCTGTGCCACTCGTAGCAGCAGCCACTCCCCCGCCTTTTGGGTCACGAAAACCAGGGCGACACAGATCAGGCCCAGAACGGGAGTGACAATGCCCAGCCTGCGCCGGGCGGCCGGCCACACCATCGTGGCGGCCGTGCATAGTGCGGTCACGGGCAGGCCCACCACTACGGCGTGGACGAGCAGGATGTGAAGGGGCAGGCCCTGGAATTCATAGTTCATTGCTTTCCCCGCCGGTCGTGGGCTATTAAAATGACTTTCATTGTCTATAGGACGAAGCGCGGGCACAGGGGGTTCAATGGAATGAACCAAAGGGCATTCCATTTCGTCCAAGGGGCTAAGGAGGCAAATAGTGCTCGAGCGCCGGAACACCAAGACGCCTACACGTGAGGACGCCATGCGCGCCCTGCACCAGGACTATGCCGCGCTCTTGACGCGGTTCGTCCTTCGTCTCACGCGCGAGGGCACGGTGGCCGAGGACGTCGTGGCGGAGACGCTCCTGCGGGCCTGGGCGCACCAGGAGGTCCTGCAGCGGCCGGAATCCGCGTTGCGGGCCTGGCTTTTCACCGTGGCCCGGAACCTGGTCATCGACGACTGGCGCAGCGCCCACCACCGCCTTGAACTTGCCCGCGCGGAGCTGCCGGAGCACCCCGCCCCGGACCAGACGGACAGGATCCTTGACTCCTGGCTGATTGCCGAGGCCATGGAGTCCCTGACTCCCGAGCACCGGGAGGTCATTGTGCGTGCCTATTTTGGCGGAGAGGATACGGCCGGCATTGCCGAAGCACTGGGAATCCCGGCCGGCACCGTGAAATCCCGCCTCCACTATGGCTTGCAGGCCTTGAAGCTTGCGCTCCAGGAAAACGGGGTGAGCAGGCCGTGAACGCCCAAGAGTTTGACCCGCCAACATCCGCCGACCCGTACGCCCTGTGGGACGGGGCCTATGTGCTTGGCGCATTGGCACCCCGTGAGCGGCGTGAGTATGAGGACCACGTGGCAGGATGCCCGGCCTGTCGCGCACAGGTGGCCGCATTGTCCGGCCTTCCCGGGCTGCTGGCGGCCGCAGGTGAAGCATCCCTTTCCCCCGCAACTGACCCGGCGCCCGCACCTGCCTATGCCATTTTTGCGCGCAAGGTCCGGCGCCGGCGGGCTTTGTTGACGGGCGCCGCAGCCGCCGCCGTGCTGGCACTCGTTGCCGGCACGGGCGGCCTTGCCCTCAACGCCGGGCGCGAGAGCAACGCGCCCCAGGCCGGCGGCGTTCATACGGGCGCCCCGGGTTCCGTGGGTACGCCCGTGCCGTTGACTTTCGTGGGGACTGGGGCCCCAGCGGGGCTGACGGCGGTGGGCACGCTCGTGCCGGAGCCGTGGGGCACCCGGCTGATGTGGACATGCACCTACGCCGGATACTCCGGGGTGGCAGGCAACGGCGAACCGGCCGACTATGAATTGGTGGCAATCTCCCCCACTGGAACCGGCACCGTGGTGGGCAGTTGGCAGGCGACCCCCGGGGAAACGGTCGATCCGGTGGCATCAACCAGCCTGCCTTCCTCGGCGATCGCCCGGCTCGTGATCCGCCGGGCCGGTTCCACCGACGCCTTGCTTGAGGCCGCCCTGTAGGTGCAGCCGTGCGCTGTACCGCCGTGCGCTGTGGCCCAAGGGCGCAAACATCCATCCCCGGCACCTTGTCGGTGCCGGGGACGGATCTGTTTACATTGCTGTCAGTAGCCGGAGCCGGAGCCGGAGTTGGCCGCGGTGGTGGGGGTGGCGCCAATCTTTGTACCGTCCGCACCGATCACCCACCAGATCCCGGCATAGCCTTGGCCGGCGTCGTCGCCCGGCTTGGTATCCGGCGCGTAGGTGTACACGGGCAGTCCGTTGACCGTCACCTGGAAGGTGCCGTTGGGCAACGTGATGGTGCCGACCTTTCCGGTGACGCCGCTGAAGGCCGGGGTGGCGCTGGTGGCGGTGATGGCCGGCCACAAGCTGGCGCAGGGACCCGTGCACGCGGTTTTGCCGGAGCCGGCGGTGTCATGGTCAAAGACGTACGCCGTCATGCCCTTGCCGTTGACGATGATGGTGCCCAGGGACGTCTGTCCGGTGCTGAGGCTCGCGGACACTGTGCCGGCGCTGGCGGCCGGTGCCGACTGGGCGGCGGGTGCGGTGGTTTGGGCCGGTGTTGTCCCGCCGGAGCAGCCGGCCAGGAACATCACACCCAAGGATGCCGCGGCCGCCGCCTTCCAAAGTTGCCGTTTCATGGTGGATAGCACTTCCATTCGCTTCCGAAGGGGTGCGGCCGTGTCCGGCCGTACCCCTTGAACGCAACGCATCTTCGAATGGTTCAGTGTTCCAGGCACGCGTTAAAGAAATGCGGCCCCCAAAAAATTGGGGGCCGCACGGTGAATCCGGTTCTTCCCTAGTCCCGGGCGCTGGAGGACGGAACGGCGATGCCCTCGGTTTCGGCCAGTGTGGAGTCCATGACTCCGTCGGCAACACCTGTCAAGGCCTGGCCGGTGACAGAAGCGCCGCCGTCGGGCTTGGCAGTGTTGACGATGTCAACGGTGCGGCGCAGGGGAATTTCCTTGATGAACAGGACCGCGATCAACGCCACGCCGGCAATGCACGCGCTGATCATGAAGATCATGGCGGCACCGTCACCGTAGGACGCCCGGACGATCAGCTTGATGGGTTCGGGCATGGTGGACAGGTCCAGCTGTCCGGCACCACCGGCGGGAGCCTTGATGCCGATCGCGGCCAGGCCCTCGGTGATCAGCTTGGCGACCTTGGTGCCCATCATGGCGCCCAGGACGGCCACACCTGCGGCCCCGCCCACGGTGCGGAAGAAGGCAACGGAGCCGGAGGCGGAGCCGATGTCCTTGGCCGAAACGGTGTTCTGCACCGCGAGGACCAGGTTCTGCATCATCATGCCCAGGCCCAGCCCGAAGATGAACGTGTAGATGCCGACCAAGGTCAGGGACGTTTGGTGGTCCATGGTGCCGGCCAGGCCAAGCCCCACGATGAGCAGGATGGCGCCGCCCACGAGGAATCGCTTCCACTTGCCGGTGCGGGTGACAAGCTGGCCGGAGACGACGGCGCCAATCAAGTTGCCGGCGATCATGGGCAGGGTCAGCAGGCCCGCCTCGGTGGGCGTGGCGCCACGGGCCACCTGGTAGTACTGGCCCAGGAACGTGGAGGAGGCAAACATGGCGATGCCGACGGAGACCGAAGCCACGATGGCCAGGGCCGTGGTGCGCTGGCGGATGATCTTCAGCGGGATGATCGGTTGGGAAACCTTGGTCTCAACGTAGATCAGCGCGGCCAGGAGCAGGATGCTGCCGCCGACCATGAGGGCGGACTGCGGCGAGATCCAGTCGTAGTAGCCGGCCTGGCCGGCGAACGAGACCCAGATCAGGAGCAGGCTGACGCCGGAGGTGAGCAGGATGGAGCCGAGCCAGTCAATCTTGGCGGGACGGCGCACGTGCTTGATCTTCAGCGTGAACTGCAGCAGGACGAGTGAAATGACGGCGAGGGGCACGCAAACGAAGAACGTCCAGCGCCAGCCCAGCGGGCTGTCCACGATGTAGCCGCCCAACAGCGGACCGCCCGCGGTGCCGACGGCCATGACGGCACCCATGTAGCCGGAGTAGCGGCCACGTTCACGCGGCGGGATGATGGTGCCGATGATGGCCTGGGCCAGCGCCGTCAGACCGCCCATGGCAATGCCCTGGATGACGCGGGCGGTCAGCAGGAACGGAATGGTGGTGGCGAAACCGGCCATGACCGAACCGGCCACAAAGATGATGATGCTCAGCTGGACCAGCAGCTTCTTGTTGAACAGGTCCGCGAGCTTGCCCCAGATGGGGGTCGTGGCTGCGTTGGCCAGCAGGGCGGCCGTGATGACCCAGGCAAAGTCGGTTTGCGTGCCGTGGAGCTGGTCCATGATGGTGGGCAGCGCGTTGGCCACGATCGTGGAGGACAGGATGGCGGTGAAGAAGGCGGCCAGCAGGCCTGTCAGGGCCTCAAGTACCTGACGGTGCGTCATTTCCGTTCCAGGCTCGGAATGTCCGTGACCGGCTGCGGCCTTGGCAGATTTGGCTGCCTGGTGGGGTGCGGCCGTGGTGGATCTGTTTTTCATGCTGCCTTTTCGTCCTGCGTTTTAAAGGTGGAAGTGGTTCGGCAGCGGCTGCCCGAGCGGGGCCTCACCATAAAGTTGCCTTTCACAACTATAAATCCGGCGGTTCATTAGGGCAACTAAGTAACGGTGGGAGTTGCGTCACACAATGGCACTGCCCGCCCCCGGCGGCGCGGGGACGGGCAGTCTATTCGGAGGATCATTTTTCACCGACGACGGCGGGTACGCCGGGCGACGACGGCGGGTACGCCGGGCGCCTTAGTCCGTGTCGCTCCCCGTCCCCGCCGTGACGCTGCCGCGGAAGAGCAGCCTGGCACTGCGCGCATTCCAGGCGACAAACTCCGAACCCAGCCAACCGCCGTCGTCCGCCAGGGAGTCGGCAATGTGCAGTGACACGGTGGCCGGCAGGAACACCGGCGACTCAAAGCTGATGTCCCAGCTGAACGGGCCGGGCGTTGGCGAGCCAATGCTGGAGACCACGCGGGAGGCGGCGTACATGCCATGGGCGATCGAGCGGCGAAGTCCCAGGGCCTTGGCCGTCAGCACGCTGAGGTGGATCGGGTTGAAGTCCCCGGACACCGCGGCGTAGGCACGCCCTGTGTCGACGCCCAGCTGCCATTGGGCGGTGGGTGCCGGCGGGGAAAACGCGGTCCGCTCCCCTAGGGATTCGGCGGGTTTGTCGAGGCCCGGCAGGAAGACGCCCTTGGCCAGGTAGGTGGAGACGCCCCGCCAAAGCACCGCGGTGCCGGCGTCGTTGCGCACCTCCACCACGAGCTGGACCTGCGTGCCGCTGCGGTGGCCGGTGAGGTCCCTGGCCCAGGCGCGGATGGTGAGCACTTCCGTGAACAGGATTGCGGCAAAGTGTTCCACCTGGTTGCGCAGGTGGATCATGCCGAGCAACGGAAGCGGAAAGTTGTCCTGGACCATGACGCTCATGGCCACCGGGAACGCGAGGGCGTGGATGTAGCCCGAGGGCAAGACGTCACGTGCCGGCACGCCGAGCAGGTGCGCAAACGCGGTCAGCTTTTCCAGATCGGCAGTGACGCCGCGGACCTCCACGGCCCGGGACGGCAGTGCCACGACCGGGGTGGCGCGCAGGATCCGCGCCTTGGCCGCCGTTGCCGCGGCATTGACGTACAGCTTTGAAAGAGATGGCATTTCGCTCAGTTCTTCATCTCCCGTCATCTCACTGCCCCACCAGGTTCTGTCCGCAGACGCGCAGCACGTTGGCCGTGACGCCGGCGGCCGTCTCGGAGGCAAAGAACGCCACGGCCTCGGCCACATCCGTGGGCCGGCCGCCCTGTTGCAGGCTGTTGAGCCGGCGGGCCACCTCACGGGTGGCAAACGGGATCTTGGCCGTCATGTCGGTTTCAATGAACCCTGGAGCAACGGCGTTGACGGTGCCGCCTACCCCTGCCAGCAACGGCGCGGTGGAGCGCACCATGCCGATGACCCCGGCCTTGGAGGCCGCATAGTTGGTCTGCCCGCGGTTTCCGGCAATGCCGCTGGTGGAGGACACGCTGACAATGCGGGGGTTGTCAGTGAAGTGGCTGCTCGCCAGGAAGGCCTTGTTCATGCGCAGCTGGGCGGCGATGTTAACGGCAATGACGGAGTCCCACCGGGCGGGGTCCATGTTCGCCAGCAATTTGTCGCGCGTGATCCCGGCGTTGTGCACCACGATGTCAAGCCTGCCGTACCGTTGGGCCGCATGGTCCAGGATGCGGGCGCCGGCCTCGGTGGTCGTGATGTCCAGCTGCAGGGCCGTGCCCTTGATCTCATTGGCGACGGCGGCCAGGTGGTCCCCCGCCGCGGGCACGTCCACCACGATGACCTGGGCGCCGTCGCGGGCCAGGGTGCGTGCGATGGCGGCGCCAATGCCGCGTGCCGCGCCGGTGACGACGGCGATCCTCCCCTCGAGCGGTTTGGCCCAGTCCTGCCGGCTGCTTGCTGGGTGGCCGCCCTCGGCGGATGCGGTCAGGAACTGCCCGTCGACAAAGGCGGAGCGGCCCGAGAGGAAGAACCGCAGCGCGGCCATGGCGCTTGACGCGTTGGCGGGGATGCCATTGGCAAGCAGCACCCCGTTGGCCGTGGCACCTTGCCGCAGTTCCTTGGCCAGCGACCGCATGATCCCGTCCATCCCATTGCGTGCCGCGGCAACCTCGGGAGTGTCGGAGCCAAGGGCGGGCCGCGAGATGCTCACGACCCGGGCATTGCGGGCGAGGTCGCGCAGGGATGCGCCGGCCTCCCGCAGCGGTGCCGAAAGCTGGTCCGGGTGTGCCAGCTCATCGAGCACCAGCACCAGGGCGCCCAGCTTTTCCTTGGGGGTCGCGTGGCGGCGCACGTCCTGGCCCCACTCGAGCAGGACCCTTGCGACGGCATCGGCCCCGTCCCCGTGGCCGAGGACCAAAACGGGTCCGTCCACCAAGGGGGCTCCGGGCGAGTAGCGGCGCAGGACGGCCGGTTGGGGCAGGCCCAACCGCTTGGCCAGGTCCTTGCCTAGGCCGCGGCTGACGAATTCGGTGTACTTGTCCGTTTGCACGGTGCTGCTCCTGGTCGCCACGGCCTACCTGGCTTCCAGCAGGGCCACAACGCCCTGGCCGCCGGCGGCACAGACGGAAATCAATCCGCGTGCGGGGCGGCCGTCGACCTGGCCGCGTTCGTGCAGCATCTTGGCGAGCATGGCCACAATGCGCCCCCCGGTTGCGGCGAACGGGTGTCCGGCGGCAAGGGAGGAACCGTTGACGTTAAGCTTGCCGCGGTCCACCGTGCCGAATGCTCCGTCCAGGCCCAGCCGGTCCCTGCCAAAGTCCTCGTCCTCCCAGGCAGCCAGCGTGCTCAGCACCGTGCCGGCAAAGGCCTCGTGGATTTCAAAGAAGTCGATGTCATCAAGTGTCAGCCCATTGCGGGACAACAGGCGGGGCACCGCGAAGGCGGGTGCCATGAGCAGCCCGTCCTTCCCGTGGACAAAGTCAACGGCTCCCGCTTCGCCGTCCACCAGGGCCGCCAGCATCGGCAGGTCGTGGGCCTGCGCCCAGTCCTCGGATGCAAGCAACACGGTGGAGGCGCCGTCGGTCAGCGGTGTGGAGTTGCCGGCGGTCATGGTTGCGGCGTCGCCCAGGTTGCGGCCGAACACGGGCTTGAGGGAGGCGAGCTTTTCCAGGGTGGAGTCCGCGCGCAGGTTGGAATCGCGGCTCAGGCCGCGGTAAGGGGTGACGAGGTCGTCAAAGAAATGCCGGTCGTAGGCTGCGGCCAGGTTCTTGTGGCTGGCCAGCGCCAGCTGGTCCTGGGCCTCGCGGCTGATCTTCCACTGTGCCGTGGTCAGCGCCTGGTGCTCGCCCATGGACAGGCCCGTGCGGGGCTCGCCCGTGGACGGGGCGTCCGGGGAAAGGTCCTTGGGGCGGATGCGCCCGGCAATCTTCACTTTTTGCGTCAACGTCTTGGCGCGGTTGAGGTCGAGCAGGATGCTGCGCAGGCCCTCGCTGACGGCGATGGGGGCATCCGAGGCGGAATCGACCCCGCCGGCGATGGCGGACTCGATCTGGCCCAGCTTGATCTTGTTGGACAGCCCCACGACCGCCTCCAGGCCCGTGGCGCACGCCTGCTGGAGGTCGTAGGCCGGCGTGGCCGGCGAGAGTGCCGAGCCCAGGACCGCTTCACGGGTGAGGTTGAAGTCGCGGGCGTGCTTCAGGACGGCACCGGCGGCAACTTCGCCGATGACCTCATCCTGCAGGCCAAAGCGGGCCACCAGCCCGTCAAGCGCCGCTGTCAGCATGTCCTGGTTGGAGGAGTGCGCGTAGGCGCCGCCGGACCTGGCAAACGGGATGCGGTTGCCACCGACGATGACCGCCTTGCGGACCGTGGGCGTGTAGCTGCTTGCTGCCGTGGGGGAACTCATGGAGCAGACTCCTTCAATTGTGGCGTGGATTACTGATACTCAGCGTACCTGATACGCTGAGTATCGTGAACACGCTGCAGCGGGGAGCCTCCGCCACTGAACCCGCCACGACGCCGTTCCCCAGCGGGGCCGCCGTGGACGGGCGTTCGGTGAGATGGGAGGCCCACCGGGAGGAACGCCGTCGTGAGCTCATCAAGGCAACGCGCCGCGCCATCCACCACCTCGGCTCCGATGCTTCCATGGAAGACATCGCGGCCAACGCGGGGACCTCAAAATCTGTGTTTTACAGGTACTTCGGCGACAAGGCGGGGCTGCAGCAAGCCGTGGGCAGGGTGGTGATCGGGCAGATGCAGAACACCATTGTGCACGCTGGCAAGACCGCCAAGACGCCGCGTGAAGGCCTCGTGAACATGGTCACCGCCTACCTGCAAATGGCCGAGACCTCCCCCAATGTGTACACCTTCGTCACTGCACCTTCCGACGCCGGCGCCTGGCAAAGCGGTGAACTCACGGGCTTTTTTGACGCCGTCACGGCCATGATTTCCGAGCCGTTGCGGGACCTTCTCGGGGACGCGGACTCACCGCTGCTGGGCTATTGGCCCACCGCCGCCATCGGACTGGTGCGCACCGCCGGCGAACTTTGGCTCAAGACACCTCCCGCAGCCGGCAAACCGGACCACCGGGCCATGGCAGAACAAATCTCCACCTGGCTATTCGACGGCGTGCGGCAACAAGTCGCCACCACACTCGCCCCCACCAAGTAACTGCAAGTAGAAGGAATCCCATGACTGACGTATTGACCCGGGCGGCACAACCCGCCCACGACGACTCCGCAGTGGATGTGGCCGTGCTCGGCCAGGCCCTGCTCGGCAAATGGGCCGAGGTTCGGCTCCAGGCGCGCGCGCTGGCCGGAATGCCGGAGCTGCACAAGGTGGAGGGACTCTCGCACACCGAACACCGGGAGCGTGCCTTTGGCCAGTTGGGCATCCTGGTGGAACAAAACGCTGTGCACCGGGCGTTCCCGACCAGGCTGGGCGGTACCGACGACCACGGCGGCAACGTGGCGGGGTTTGAGGAACTGGTCATCGCCGACCCGTCGGTACAGATCAAGGCCGGCGTTCAGTGGGGACTCTTTGGTTCTGCCGTGATGCATTTGGGATCCCCCGAGCACCAGGACAAATGGCTGCCCGGCATCATGAGCATGGAGATTCCCGGCTGCTTTGCCATGACGGAGATTGGACACGGTTCCGATGTTGCCTCGATCGCCACGACGGCGACGTACGACCCCGCCGCTGAAGAGTTCATTGTCAACACCCCGTTCCGGGCCGCCTGGAAGGAATACATCGGCAACGCAGCGGTCGACGGGTTGGCCGCCGTCGTGTTTGCGCAGCTGATCACCCGCGGAGTCAACCACGGCGTCCACGCGTTCTATGTTGAGCTGCGCGACCCCACCACGAAGGAATTCCGCCCCGGCATTGGCGGCCTCGATGACAACATCAAGGGCGGACTGAACGGGATCGACAACGGGCGCCTGCACTTCTCCAATGTCCGCATTCCCCGGACCAACCTCCTCAACCGCTACGGTGACGTGGCCGTGGACGGCAGCTACTCCTCCCCCATCGCCAGCCCGGGGCGTCGCTTCTTCACGATGCTTGGCACGCTGGTGCAGGGCAGGGTGTCGCTCGACGGTGCCGCCGTGGCCGCGTCCAAGGTGGCGCTGAAGATCGCCATCCAGTACGCCACGGAGCGCCGCCAGTTCAACGCTGCCTCAGACACGGAGGAAGTGGTCCTTCTCGACTACCAACGCCACCAGAGACGCCTGCTGCCCCGCTTGGCCACCACCTATGCGGCCGCTTTTGCGCATGAGCAGTTGCTGCTGAAGTTCGACGGCGTCTTTTCCGGTGCACATGACACTGACGCCGACCGCCAGGACTTGGAAACATTGGCTGCGGCCTTGAAGTCGCTGTCCACATGGCATGCGCTGGACACCCTGCAGGAATGCCGTGAAGCATGCGGCGGCGCCGGCTTCATGGTTGAGAACAGGTTCACCTCGCTGCGGGCCGATCTTGACGTGTACGCCACGTTCGAGGGTGACAACACCGTGCTGTTGCAGCTGGTGGCCAAGCGGCTGCTTGCCGACTACGGCAAGGAATTCCGCCACCTGGACTTTGGTGTGCTGGCCAGGTTCGTGGTCGGGCAGGCAGCCGATTTGACCCTGAATAAGACGGGCCTGCGGCAGGTGGGCCAGTTTGTGGCCGACAGCGGGTCTGCGCAAAAGTCGGCCAAGGCCTTGAAAGAGGAGGACACCCAGCACGAGCTGCTGGTTGGTCGTGTGCAGTCCATGGTTGCCGAAGTCGCTGCCGGCCTGAAGGGCGCGGCAAAGCTGCCCAAGGACAAGGGGGCCGAGATCTTCAACCAGCATCAGGATGAACTCATTGAGGCGGCCCGCGCCCACGCCGAACTGTTGCAGTGGGAAGCGTTCACGGAGGCTGTGCACGCCATGGACGACGCCGGCACCAAGAAGGTGTTGACCCGCCTGCGTGACCTCTTTGGGCTGACTCTCATTGAGAAGCACCTGGACTGGTACCTGATGAATGGCCGGATCTCCATGCAGCGGGCCCGCACCTTGGCGCCATACATCAACCGGGTGCTGGCGAAACTTCGCCCGCATGCGCTTGATCTGGTGGACGCATTTGGCTACGGACCCGAACACCTGCGCGCGACCATCGCCACGGGCATTGAGCGGGAACGACAGGACGAGGCCCGCGACTACTACCGCACCCTGCGTGCCAGCAAGGATGCGCCCATGGATGAAAAGGTGCTCATCCACAAGGCCAAGGCCGGCGCGAAAAAGTAGGCTGGTTCGCTGGCCTGGTGTCGTGGCCGGAGGCTGCGTCGGCCTGGGTTCTGGCCGGCTTGGGTTCTAACGGGCTTGGTTTCGATTGGTTTGGGTTTGAACCGTACTGGGTCTGGTGGAGACTCGTTCCTGAACAGGAGAATGAGTCATGGTTAGTGGAATCAAGTATGAGAACGAGTTCAAGGAACGTGCCGTGAGGTTGTACTTTGAGCGTCGTGCTGAGCATCAAGAGGAATCGAAGGCTGCGTCCATTCGGTCCGTGGCGCAGGTTGTGGGGATGCCTGCGGATTCCTTGCGGACCTGGGCCCGGGTTGCGGAGGTTGATGCGGGTAAGCGTCCCGGTATCACCAGTGATATGGCATCCGAGTTGCGTCGGTTGCGTCGGGAAAATGCTGAGTTGAAGCGGGCGAACGCGATCTTGAAAACAGCGTCGGCTTTTTTCGCGGCGGAGCTCGACCGCCCACTGCACTGATTGTGAAATACATTGACGCCTATAGGGGTCGGTTTGGGGTCGAGC
>JBAUMA010000191.1:0-7084 GCA_049578485.1 Specibacter sp. | reverse complement strand
GGGGGAGCTGATCATCACGATTTCCTTAGCTGCCGGTGGCGGTGCAACGGATCGTTCCCAAGTTTACCCATTGGCGGAGCCCGATTAGCCAGCGAAGCGTTTGTCGGTGCCTGAAACTAGACTTGGGTTGTGGAACAGCAACCCCGGGGGATCGCGCAGCGCCCCGCCCCTACCGAGCCGAGCCGGCAGGAGGCTCGGTTGCGCCAGGAACAATCCGCGCGCGTCCCGGACCAGAGCGGCTGCACCATCCTGCACGTGGACATGGACGCATTCTTTGTCGCCGTCGAACTGCGTGAGCGGCCGCATCTGCTCGGCCGCCCGGTCATCGTCGGGTTCCCGCAAGGACGTTCGGTGGTCCTTTCGGCTTCCTACGAAGCCCGGGCCCTGGGGGTGCGCTCGGCCATGCCCATGGTCACGGCCATGCGAATGGCGCCCACCGCGGTCGTCATTGAACCGCGGCACAATGCCTACCGGGACGTCTCGGCCCGCGTGATGGAGCTGTTCAACTCCATCACCGACAGGGTGGAGCCGCTGAGCGTTGATGAGGCTTTTCTCGACGTCAGCGGCGCGCTGCGGCGGCTCGGGACACCCCTGGAGATTGGTGCACTGATCCGCCGGAAGGTGGAAAGCGAGTTGGGCATCACGGCGTCGGTGGGCATTGCGTCCTCAAAATTCGTCGCCAAGATCGCCTCCACCCGGTGCAAACCCGACGGCATGATGCTCATCGAGAAGGGCCGCACCGTGGAGTACTTGCATACGCTGCCCGTTCAGGCGTTGTGGGGAGTGGGGGCCAAGACCCTCGCAGTGCTGCAGCGGCTGGGGATCTTTACGGTGGCGGATGTGGCCGCCACACCCGTCGCCGTGCTGCAAAAGTCCCTCGGTGCCGGCGGGCGGGCCCTGCACGACCTTGCTTGGGGCATCGATCCCCGTGCTGTGACGCCGGTGCGGGTGGAGAAAAGCATAGGCGCGGAAGAGACCTTCGCCGTGGACACCTTCGACGACGACGTCCTGACCCGCGAGCTGCTCAGGCTTTCGCACCGCGTGGCCGGGCGTTTGCGCGAGGGCCAGCTGGCCGGGCGGACGCTGGCGCTGAAAATCAAATACACGGACTTCTCCACCATCAGCCGGTCCAAGGCCATGGCCGCCGGGATCGACAGCGCCGGGCAGATCTATGCGGGCACCGTGGGCCTGTTGCAGGCATTGGGTCCCCGTCCGCAAAGCGTCCGCCTCATCGGGGTGCGTGTGGAACAACTGGAATCCATTGACTCCGCGCCCTTGCAGTTCACCCTGGACCGCCGCGACGACAACGGCCGAAGCGCGGAAGTGGTGGGCGACGCCATCGCGGCCAGGTTCGGCAGCGCGAAAATCGTCCCGGCACGCCTGCTGGGCACCAGGCGGGCCGGCCCCGAGGCGCCAAAAACCGGCTAGGCACCGGGCCCCCGCCGGGCGCCGAAACGGCTTTTTGACCTCCCGGACACTTGCACAGCTTGGCGGGTTTCAGTTCGACAAAATCAAGCCTATTGTTAGTAGTAGGAGTTCTCTTGATGATGGCTTCGCAGCTCATTGGCGCTCTACGGAAATCGGGCCGACACCCGGTTTGCAATCCGCAGGGAACTAATGGGGGCACCGAAGTCGTTAAAAAGCCAAGACGCCCATGGCCGAGACCTGAAGGAGGTCATCATGCCCCTCTCCGAGCACGAACAGCGGTTGCTTGACCAGCTGGAACAGCAATTGCATGCCGAAGACCCGAAATTCGCCAATGCACTGGCTTCGGATCCGGCACGATCGCTGTCCACGCGCCACATTGTCATTGGCGTCCTGGTCACGATCGTCGGCATCATGGTGCTGCTCTTCGGTGTCAGCATCAATGTGATTGTGGTGGGAATCCTTGGATTCCTCGTCATGGGCGCAGGTGTTTACATTGCGGTCTCGCGGCCCAAGTTCACCGCCAGCCCCACTGCCGGCGGCAAGTCCAGGGCCAAGCAGAAGAGTGGATTCATGAACAGCCTCGAAGAGCGCTGGGAAGAACGCCGCCGCGAGCAGTAGGCGCGAGCAATAGGCTGGGTGGGCCACCTCCCACCCGACACTGAGCCACCGTCCCGGCGATTTCCGTCCGGACGGTGCGGCAGGCACGGAGTGCAAAAATCCATGCCGGAAACGAAGGCCCGTCTGACGGGCCTTTTTTCATGCCCCTTTTCCGAGCTGCAGCGGATCAGGCCAAGTCAGGCAGTGGGCGCCGGGCATTCCGCCCCACTTTCCCCCACCGCCGGCCGCCCATTCCCGACGCCCTCCACTTTCCCCCACGGCGGGCTCCACATTCCGCCACCGCGGCCCCGAAGGCGCCCTGGCAGCCGTTTTTTGCCGCCGCAGGGCCCTGCCGGACGCCTCCTTGGCACCACGGCGCGCGCGGGGGAAATATTCCCTCCACCACTGCGTTCCCAGTGTTTGTGCGGCGGGGCTCCCCGACACGCGGGCAACATTAAGAGCTGCGACATTGACGGTGGAGGATTGTGGAGTAATGTGGAGCGCGTAAGAGGGAAATGGTGAAGGGTTGCTTGCAGAACCTTGTTCTTGAAGGCGGTGGGGGATGTTCCTTGGAACTCATTCGCCGCGTCTGGATGAAAAAGGCCGCATCATCCTTCCCGCCAAGTTCCGGGAGGAACTGGCCGGTGGACTCGTCCTGACAAAGGGACAGGAAAACTGCATTTACGTTTTCAGTGCCAGGGAATTTGAGAAAGTCCACGCAGACATGGTGGGGGCCCCAATGCAGAATCGGGCGGCCCGCGACTACATCCGCGTTTTTCTCTCTGGCGCATCCGATGAGGTGCCTGACAAGCAAGGGCGTGTGACCATCCCGGCCACACTGCGCTCGTACGCTGGACTCGACCGTGAACTGGTGGTTATTGGCGCCGGCAACCGGGCCGAGATCTGGGACGCCAAGACATGGAACGAATACCTGGACGACAAGGAGAAGGCATTCTCCGAGCTTGACGAGGACGCCATCCCCGGCCAGGCGCAGCAGTAGAAACACGGCATTAGAAACACGGCGGCAACCAAGCCGCAAATTGCACCACGGCAACAACCACCACAGGGTCCGCCCTGGGGTGGGCGGCACGGATCGTTCTCGGATGAGATCTCCAGCCGCCCGGCAGCGTCAAACCTGGCTCACCTTCCCCGGAGCCAGGCGGGACACAGCCCGGAGCGGAGGGGGATCTGGTTTTAGAACGGTGCCCGCACCAATGATTGTGTGCTGATCGAAGACCAACCATGCCCAACACATTGGACAAACCAGAAACGGAGGCGTGATGACGTCGGAGAACCCCACGCCACCCACGTCCGCCCGCCACACACCCGTTCTGAAGGACCGCTGCATCAACCTGCTGGCACCGGCCTTCGAGGTGGCACGCCAGCGCGGCCGCACCCCCATCGTGATCGATGCCACCCTGGGCATGGGCGGCCACAGTGAAGCCATGCTCCAGCGCTACCCGGATTTGCACCTGATCGGCATCGACCGGGACACCGAAGCCCTCGGCCTGGCAGGGGAGAGGCTCTCCCCGTTCGCCGACCGCACCGACCTGGTCCACGCCATCTACGACGAGATCCCCACGGTCCTTGCCGACCTTGGCGTTGAATCCGTCGACGGCATCCTCATGGATCTGGGCGTCTCCTCCCTGCAACTTGATGAGCGGGACCGCGGATTCGCCTACTCCTTTGATGCACCCCTTGACATGCGCATGGACACCAGCCGCGGCCAGACGGCCGCCGACGTCTTGAACTCCTACTCCGAAGAAGACTTGGTGCGGATCATCCGCAAGTGGGGCGAGGAAAAGTTCGCCGGACGCATCGCCAACCACATCGTTGCGGCACGGGAAAAGAAGCCCCTGACCCACACCGGCGAGCTCGTGGACATCATCCGCAACGTGGTCCCGGCCGGTGCCGCACGGACGGGCGGGCACCCGGCCAAACGGACGTTCCAGGCCTTGCGGATCGAAGTCAACGAGGAGCTGAGCGTCCTGGAGCGCGCCATTCCGGCCGCCGTGGACGCCCTGGCCCTGCACGGACGCGCCGTGGTCATGTCCTACCACTCGTTGGAAGACAAGATCGTCAAGGCAGTGTTTGCCGCAGGATCGGCATCCTCGGCCCCTCCGGGGTTCCCCGTGGAGCTTGAGGAGCACAAGGCAACGCTTAAGCGCCTCACCAAGGGAACCGAGATTCCCACCGACGAAGAAATTGCAGAAAACCCCAGGGCCGCATCGGCGCGACTCCGGGCAGTGGAAAAAGTCAGAGTCAGGAGTGCCGCATGAGCCCGGTCGCATCACGTAGTGTCCCCATCACGATGGGCAACACTGCCCGAGCCATGCCCCTGGAACACGAGGCGCCCGACCATGGAAAAGGCGCGCCCGTTCCCGGCGCCACCCCCAAGCCTTCACGCACCAGGACGCCCCTGTCATTGGTGGTCTCCACACCGCGAAAGACCAAGACCCCCCTGGTGGTGTCGTTGTTCCTGCTGCTGGTCGCCGCACTGTCGGCGGTGCTGGTCATGAGCGTCTCCGTCTCCCAGGGCCAGTATGAGCTGGTGGACTTGAAAAGCCAGCAAAGCGAACTGGCCAAGTCCAACCAGGCGATGGAACTGGACCTTGGCGCCAAGGAGGCCCCGCAAAGCCTGGTGGCCCGGGCCGCGGCCATGGGCATGGTGCCCGGCACCAACACCGGTCAGATCGATGTGCGCACCAAGAAAGTGACGGGCAATCCGCAGCCGGCCGCCGCTGGAACTAAGCCGTTGGTGGCCCTCCCGCCCGCCGACATCAACCAGCCCGCTCCTGCCCCGGCCGAAGCCGTCACCACCGATGTTCCCGGCGCTGCCGAAAACTCCAAGGCCGTGGCGCAGGCCGAAAAAGTCCAGGCCCGGGCGCAAAAACCCGCGGCCGCGGCGGTGCCGCAAGCATCGGCGTCGGACCTTAACGGCGGCACCATCCCTGCGCCGGCGCAAAAGGACAGCTAAGGTTTTAGAAACATTCACGACGGGTTTTACCCGTTCAATGGGCTAGACGGCAAGGAAAAGCAGTGGCACAAGACTCCACGAACGCGGCAAGTGGTGCAACTGCACACCAGCTGAACAAGGTTGGCAGAGGGCGGATGCGCGTAGGCTTTGTCCTCATGCTCGCCTTCCTGCTGGTGATTGCCGGCAAGCTGGTCATGATCCAGGGCATGGACGCCGGGAAGATGGCCGAGGCAGCCGAGAGCCAGCGCAAGGTGGTCCAGGCGCTGCCTGCCCTGCGCGGAAAAATCGTTGACGCGAATGGCACCGTGCTGGCGGAAAGCATCATGCGCTTCAACATCACCGTCTCGCAGGTCAACAACGTCAAGGTCCCCGAGTACGACCACTACGACGCCGACACCGGCAAGACGGTTTCCTACACCCGCGACGAGGGGCTGCAGCAACTGGCCGACGTCTTGGGACTGCCCTTTGCCCAGGTTAAGAAGAATGCCACCGGTTCGAAGGACTTCAACTACATCGTCCAGGACGTGAGCCCGGCGGTGGAAAGCAAGGTGGCGGCCTTGGGCGTGCCCGGCATCTACCCGGAGGCCGTGACAAAGCGCGTGTACCCCATGGGCGCCGTGGGCGGACCCATCGTCGGGTTCGTCGGCTCCGACGGCAAGGGCCTGGCCGGCATTGAACAAACCATGAACGCCAAGCTCACCGGCAAGGACGGCTCCCGCACCTACCAGGCGGGCAAGAACGGGATCATCATCCCCACGGCACCGGTGGAAACCGTCCCGGCCGTGGACGGGCAGACGGTGAAGCTGACTGTCAATGAAGACATCCAGTACTACGCCCAGCAGGCCGCGCAGCAGCAAAAGCAGCAATACAGTGCGGACTGGGCGAGCGTCACGGTGCTGGAGGTCAAGACCGGCAAGGTCATTGCCATCGGCGACAGCGACTCCTACGACCCCAACAACCCCGGCGCCTCCAATCCGAAGAACATTGGTTCAAGGACTGTCAGCTCCGTGGTGGAACCGGGCTCCACCGACAAGATCATCACCGCCTCGGCCGTGGTCCAGGAGGGGATCTTCACGCCCATGAGCCACTTCCTGGTCCCGCCCACTTTGACCATTGGCGGACAGACGTTCTCGGACTCCTTTGAGCACGGCACGGAAAAGCGGACCCTGGCCGGCATCATCGCCGACTCCATGAACACCGGCACCGTCATGGCCGGCTCGAAGCTGACCCCGGAGCAGCGCTACAACTGGTTGCGCAAGTTTGGTGTGGGAGCCAAGACAGGCATCGCCCTGCCCGGAGAAAGCCCCGGCATCCTGAGCAACTGGCAGAACTGGGACGGACGCCAGGAGTACACGGTCCTGTTTGGCCAGGGCGTGGCCCAAACCCCGCTCCAAACGGCCTTTGTGTTCCAGACCGTCGCCAACGACGGCGTGCGCCTGGCACCGCAGATCATCGACTCCTTCACGGCTGCGGACGGCAAAGTGGAGAACATCAAGCAGACCCCGGGAACCACCGTCATCAGCCCCAAGACCGCCCAGTCGGCCAGGGACATGCTTGAAGGCGTGGTCACGATGGCCGACTACAATGCCATCAGCGTCCCGGGCTACCGGGTGGGCGGCAAGACCGGCACCTCCGAGGCCCCTGCCGACAACGGCGTGGGCTTTGACGGGTACACGGCCTCCTTCATCGGCATGGCACCCATGGAAGACCCCAAATACGTTGTTGCCATCACCGTCCAGCGGCCCAAGGGCAGCATCTACGGTGTCACGCAGGGTGCGGCCTTCAACTCCGTGATGGGCCAGGTGCTGCGCACCTTCGACGTACCCCCTTCAACCACCCCCAGCGTCAAGCCGCCCAAGTACTACAAGTAGAGACCGGCGGAGCGATAAAGAATGAAAGACAACGAATCAGTGGAACACCCCATACCCGCCTCCCCTACACCCCCCACCACGCTGCCGCTTCGCCCGGTGCACGCCACCGCCGTCGGGCTTTCCGCGATAGCCGAGCTGGCAGGTGCGGCCCCCCTTCGCGGCGACGCGGTGGACGTGACCGGCGTCAGCCTTGATTCGCGCAGCGTTGCCG
>JBAUMA010000190.1:0-7107 GCA_049578485.1 Specibacter sp. | reverse complement strand
CGCCGGCACCGCCGAAGCCGGCACCGCCGGCGCCACGCAAAGGACCGGTGGCCGCACTGGTGGAGTTGGTGTTGCCGGCGACAAGTGCGCTGACGATCGGGTTGCTGCTGAATGCGGCAACTATGGCTCCGACCACCGTCCCAAGGACCACCAGGACCATGGCCTCCAGGACGAACTGCACCCCGATGGTGCGGTTGGATGCGCCAATGGCCTTTAGGACGCCAATCTCACGACGGCGCTCGCGCACCACCATGATCATGATCAGCAGCACGATCAGCCCGGCCGTGACCAGCGAGGCGATGAACGCGATCAAGGAGATGCTCTGCACGCTCCCCAGGGAGGTGATGGCCGACTGCAGGTTGGCCGAACCGGAGGTCACATCAACGTTCGTGGCCCCCAGCGCGGAGGTCAATGCCGTCTGGGTGGAGGCGACGTTGTCAATGCTGTTCACCACCACGTTCAGGCTGCTCAACTGCCCTGCCTGGTCAGTGAGGGTCTGTGTTGCGGCGAGCGGCAGGAAGATTGAGTTGTTGTCGAAGGCGTCGCCGGCGTCGAAGATGCCGGTGACCGTCATGGTCCTGTCCTGGACCTTGAAGGTTGAGCCGACCTTCAGCGAGTTCTTGGTAGCCAGGGTGGAACCGACCAGCGCTTGTGTCGAGGTGGCGGCAAAGTTGCTCAACTGCGCACCGCTGGTGACATTGATGGTGGCGCCGGAGGCATTCAAGGAACCGCTGACCCCTGTCGCCTCGATGGGAATGGTGAACGTCCGCGTGGTGGTGCCACCCGTGGTCCCGGATCCACTGCTGCCATTGCTGTTGTTGCGCTGGCCTATGGCGCCCGGGGCCACCGCCGATTCCAGGCTGGTGGTGCCGCTGGCGCCAAACCCGCCGCCCGGACCGCCGCGACCCGGTTCGGTGGCGGAAGTGCCGCCCGAGCCGGACGACGTCGTGCTGGCGGCCGTTGCCGCGTTGGAGAGGCGGACGCTGAGCGTGCCCGTCGCCGCGGTGACGTTGGCGACCGCCTGCGCTTTGGTGAGGTCCGCCGTCGTCAGCGGGTTGCCCCCGCCGAGCCCTCCGCGGGAGCCGGCCGGGTTGACCGTGAGATTGTTGCCGACGGAAGCCTTCAGGGAGTCGACCTTGGCACCGACCGCCTGGTTGGCCACCAGCATGGCCAGTGCCAAACCGATGGCCACCGCCAAGATGACCACCACGGCGCCGCTGCGCACCTTGTTGCGGAACGCGTTGCCTGCGCTCCGGGAAACCACACCCATGTCTTGCTCCCTACAATTGTGACCGCCCTCGCGGCGGCCGTCCGTTTACATGTTCTGGCCGGCATCGTGGCGTTCCGTAGGGGTGGGCTGTGAGTGGGCTGTGAGAAAGTTGGCCGGTAGACTGGGGAAGCAAATACATGACGACGTAATTGAGGGTCTCTTGCTGGAATTTACCGCCCGATTTGCCACTGCCGCCGAAGTTGACCAATGGGATGCCATGGTCACGGCGAACCCCAACGGCGGCAACCTGCTGCAGTCGGCAGCCTTTGCCGCGGTGAAGAAAAATTACGGCTGGACACCCCAATTTGTGGCGTTTGAGGGCCCCGACTACACCAGCTACAACCTGGTGCTGGAGAAGTCCTTCCCGCTGCTGGGCAAGCTGTGGTACCTCATCAAGGGGCCCGACGCCGCCTCCGTGCATGAAATTCCGGCCATGATCCAGGCACTGCGAACCTTCACCAAGGCCGCCAAGCTCAACGTGTTTGCCGTCAAGATCGAGCCCGACGTCATTGCCTCCGAGGAAGCCCGCGCAGTGCTGGAAGGGGCGGGGTTCCTCAAGGTGCCCGATCTGCAGCCCAACGACAGCACCGCTTTGCTGGACATCTCCCCGGAACCCAACGAACTGCTCCGAAAGTTGCACTCCCGTGGCCGCAACGCCGTCCGCCGCGCACAACGCGAAGGCGTGGAAGTGGTGCGCGCGGAACCCACCGAGTCCACCATGCGAACCCTGTATGGCCTCATGGTGGGCACCTTTGAGGCAAAAAAGGCCGGCCCGGCCCGCGAATTTGAGTACTTCCGCCAGTTTTGGACGGAATTCTGCAACCGTGGCCAGGGCCAGTTCTACTTCGTCTACGAGGACGGGGTGCCCTCCGTGGGTGCATTCGTCATCAACTACGGGACCAAGGCGACCTACAAGGACGGCGGCTCGCTGCAGAAGCGGTCACAGTACGGGGACTCTCACCTGATCCAGTGGGCCGCCATCACCGACATGAGGGACCTTGGGGCCGTGCAGTACGACTTCTGCGGCACGCCGCCGTCGAACCGCCTCAAGGACCCCACCCACCCCCACCACGGCCTGGGTCTGTTCAAGACCAGCTTCACCAAGACCGTCACCGACTTTGTAGGTTGTTACGACCTGCCGTTCAGCCCGGTGCGGTATAAATTGTGGATGGCGGCGGGTGAGCGGATCTTCCGCCAGCTTTACACCCGACGCACCGGACAAAAGTTTTACTAACCACCGACAAGGACGACGGCGGCCCAACGGCACGCCATTAGAGGTGCGGTGGGGCGCGCCTCCAGGGGAGAGCGGATGAGCAGCAGCCCGAACCAGCGCGACGACCATGCACGGTTCGATGCGGGCAATGGCCCGGCCAAGGACGCGGCCAAGGGCCCTGCGAAGGCCCCGGCCAGGGGCCCTGCCAAGGACGCCGGAGCCGCCCGAGACAAGGGGCGGGCACCGCACGCCGGGATGATCCCGCTGGTGCCGGCCGCACGGCCCAACAAGGCTGCCCGGAATGTGCTGCGCCGCCTCGTGCAAGGGGAGACCCCGCCCACTGCGCCCATGAACATTGTGGACCGGCTGGCCGGCAGCCCCTATGCAAACCCCATGATCCAGGTGGGCAAGGCCGACGAGTCCGCCCGCAAGACCATTGACTTTGCCCTGCGCCTGGCCGAAACCATGTTCCGTTATGGTGCCGGCGCCCTGGAGGTTGAAACCTCCATCATTGCCGTGACGGCCGCATTTGGGCTGCGCAACATCGAGGTGGACATCACCAACCAGTCTGTGATCATCAACTACGCCCAGCGCGACGGCGTGCCCATCACCTTGCTGCGAGTGGTCCGATCGTGGACCAACAACTATGCGGGCCTGGTGCAGGTGCATGAGCTGGTGACGGAGATTGTTGGCGGCGGGGTTGCCATGCCGGAGGCGCACCGGCGGCTCGACACCATTGTAAAACGTCCCAAGCCTTTTCCCCGATGGATGGTGTCACTGGCAGAGGCCGTATTTGCCGCGGCCGTGGTGGGGGTGATCGGCGGATCCGCCTTTGGCATGCTCGTGGCACTGCTGACCATCCTGCTGGCCGGACAGGTGGCCCGCGTGATGGGCAAGTGGCGGGTTCCGGACTTCTTTGTCACGGCCATCAGCTCCTTCATCGTCACCCTGGTGGCGGTGATGTGCTTCATGTTCCACGTACCGCTGAGCCCGTCGCTCGTGGTGGCCGGCGGCATCTTGCTTCTGCTGCCCTCGGGCCGGCTGGTTTCGGCGGTGCAGGATGCGATCAACGGCTTTCCGGTCACGGCGGCCGGCCGCTTCCTCTCGGCCTTCCTGACCTTTGGCGCAATCGTCGCCGGAATCGCCGTCGCCCTTGTCACCAGCGCACTTTTCGGTGCCGACCGCCTTAACGTGGCTGAACCCATTGCCGGGGGTCATTCCCTGCTGCTGGTGCTGCCGCTGGTGGCGCTCGCCACCGCGGCGATCTGCATTGCCGAACAAACGGCCGTCCGTCTCCTGTTTCCCACCGTGGTGGTGGCTGTGGCCGGCTACCTGGCGTACTACTTCGGCCTGGAATTCGGACTGGGCGGCCGCTTTGCACCGGCCCTCGCCGCAATTGTCGTGGGCATCCTGGCCCGCCTGATTGCGCTTCGCCTGGGCGCACCGCAACTTGTGGTGGCTGTGCCGTCAATCATCTTCCTGCTCGTGGGGCTGTCCATTTTCCGGGCCATGTTCATCATGACGCTCACGCCGGAAGACTCCGTGACGGGTGCCGTGGGACTCTTCAACGCCCTCATCGTCATTCTTGCCGTGGCGGCGGGCGTGGTGCTGGGCGACAACATTGCCCGGCCGCTGACCCACACCAAGGGCCACAAGGACAGGCGCAGCAACCGGCGGCGGTGACGGATTCCGACCCTGCGACGTCCGAAGGGGTCCGTGGCGGGCTAGAGGATCTTGCCGATCGGCTGCTTCTTTTCCGCCTGGAAATAGTCCTCGGTGCGGCCATATGCCCAGTAGCCCGACAGGGAAACCTGTGACCGGGACAGCCCGCGCTGCTTGAACAACACGTCGCGCAGTTGCTTCATATATTCACGCTCGCCGTGGACAAACGCGTCAACCTCGCCGTCGGGCCATGGGCCGTTCGCGACGGCGTCGGCCAGGGCCGTGCTATCGGCAGGGGTGGCGCCCTCGCGGAACAGCCAGGTAACCTCGACCCCCTGGGGGGCGGCGATCGGCTGGATGTCCGCAGCGGTGTTCGCCTCGAGGTAGGCGTGCCCGCGGGCCCCGGCGGGCAGGGACTCTATCGAGGCCGCGATGGCGGGCAGGGCGGCCTCGTCGCCGGCGAACAAATACCAACCGGCGTCGGGGTTGGGGCTGTAGGCGCCGCCGGGGCCGGATAAGATGATGCGGTCGCCCGGCTCGGCCGTGGCAGCCCAGGGCCCCGCCAGTCCGGAATCGCCGTGGATGACAAAGTCGATCGCAATCTCCTGCGCCGCTGCATCCAGCCAGCGCACGGTATAGGTGCGGGTCGCCGGCCACTGGTCCCGCGGCAGGCTCTCGCGCAGGGCAAACACGTCAACGGGTTCGGTGTAGGCGACGCCCGGCTGCAGGAAATGAATCTTCACATACATGTCGGTGGCGTCCTTGGCGACAAAGTCGGCCAGGCCCGGGCCGCCGGCAACTACCCGGACCATGTGCGGACTGAGAAGCTCGGTGCGCACCACATTCAGGGCGAACTGGGGGCGCGGTTTCACGGCCGGGGCAACGAACGGTTCCGTGCGGGGGTCGGTGGTACTCACTTTTCACTCCTGGACATGTGGGAAGAGACACCCGGCGGGTGGCCAAGTTAGGTCTGCCTTACAATATCAGGCCGCGGCGGGATCAAGCTGGCAGCGCCCAATCGATGGGAGCCGCCCCCTGTGCCTCCAACGATTCATTGATCCGGCTGAACGGCCGCGAGCCAAAGAATCCCCGCGAAGCCGACAACGGGCTCGGGTGGGCCGATTCAATCACGGCCGTCCCATCCAGCATCGGTGCCAGTTTTTGCGCGTCCTTGCCCCACAAGACGCTGACAAGGGGTTGTTCGCGGGCCGCAAGGGCCGCGATGACGGCCGCGGTCACCTCTTCCCAACCACGACGCCGGTGGGAACCTGCCGCTCCCGGGGCCACCGTCAGCACCCGGTTCAGCAGCATCACGCCCTGGGAAGCCCATGCGCTAAGGTCTCCGTGGGCTGCCGGAGCGATGCCAAGGTCCGACTGTAGTTCCTTATAGATGTTGTTCAGGCTGCGGGGGAGCGGGCGGGTGGCCTTGTCCACCGAGAACGCCAGCCCCACCGAATGGCCCGGGGTGGGGTACGGATCCTGGCCCACAATCAAGACACGGATCTCCGAGCGCGGCGTTGCCAACGCACGCAGCACCTTGGCGGGGGCCGGCAGGAAGGAGGCCCCGGCGTCGTACTCACGGCGCAGCATGACGCCAAGCTCGCGCAGAGTGGTTTCGAGCGGGACCAAAACCTCTGCCCAGTCCGGGGACACGAGCGTCAGCGGGGCCGTTGCCAGGGCGTCCAGGGCCGCCAACTGCGCGGCATCCCATGAAGCGGGGGACCCGGCGGCCGGGAAATCGAAAAGGCTGGGAGTGGAGTCCATGGTTCCATTCTCGGTCACGGTTGCCAAGGCAGTGCCCCCTCCACAGGATCCCTCCGGGCCGCGGCCGTGCACAGAAGCGCGAATGACACGGCTGTGATTCCCCTTTATCATGGAAGAAAGGGCAGCCTTCAAGTGCTGCCGTGCGTAGAGCGGAATGGAGTGTCTAGTGGCGCAAGCAGCCGGGCCGATGCCGCATGCGCCAGGCCCCGACGCCGTTCCTGAACCCGGGCTGAGCGAGCGGGACGTGAAGATGCTTGCCCTGGAACGGCAGTGGTGGAAGTACGCCGGCGCCAAGGAACAAGCCATTCGGGACATGTTCGATCTGTCCGCAACACACTATTACCAGGTCCTCAACGCGCTGATCGACACGGAGGCAGCGCTGGCACATGACCCCATGCTCGTCAAGAGGTTGCGTAGACTACGTACGTCGCGACAAAAAGCCCGGACCGCACGCCGACTCGGCAACTGACGCACACCCACACTGCCTCACCCACAAGGACAGCACTGCACCATGACTAATTACCCGCGCGACGAGTTTGACGCTGTCCCGGAAACTTCGGCACGCCACGGCGTTCACCGCGCCTCACTGGAAGTCGCGCCGCGCAGCTTGATGCCCCTGATGATCTTCGGGGTTGCTGCATTGTGCATCGGCCTGCTCGCGTTCATGATCGTCCCCAAGCTCAGCGGCACCACCTCCGGAACGCCACTCCCTGGGGTTGTCCATTCGACCACAAAAGCGTCCGCGACACCGAGCAAGCTACCGGCCGCGACTGCCGCACCGAGCACGGCGGCCGCAACGACCAAGGCGGCGGTTCCAACGCCTACCCCCACGCCAACACCCACCGCCGTGGTTGACAAGACGACTCCCGTTGCCATCTTCAACGGAACCGGCATTGGCGGACTCGCCGCGAATTACACCGGAACGGTCACGGCCAACGGCTGGACTGTTTCGCAAGCGGCCAACTGGGCCGGAGCGCCGGTGGCCACCTCGGTGATCTTCTACGAAGGTGCGGCCCAGAAAGCCAACGCGCAGGACCTGGGCAAGCTGCTGAACATCACCAGCCTCGTGGATACGACCGAACTGGGGCTGCCGCTGGCCGTGGTGCTCGGGCCTGGGGCCTAGTAGTTAGCCTTTGAGGTGGTCGACCCACCGAGGGAACAGATATGGCGAGCAAACCACCGGTTTGCTCGCCATATC
>JBAUMA010000189.1:0-8543 GCA_049578485.1 Specibacter sp. | reverse complement strand
AAGACCTGCTGGCCGGCCAGGCCGTCGTCGGCCAGGTTGAAGGCGAACTTGAGCATGCGGATGGCCTGCGGGGACTGGCGGGCAATGTCTGCTGCGTATTCCAGCGCTGTTGTCTCCAAGTCCGCGTGGGGCACTGCCTCGTTGACGGCGCCCATGCGGACCATGTCATCGGCGGAGTATTCGCGGGCCAGGAAGAAGATTGCGCGGGCGGATTTCTGGCCGATCTGGCGGGCCAGCAGCGCCGAGCCGTAGCCGGCGTCGAAGGAACCCACGGTGGCGTCCGTCTGCTTGAACTTGCCGTGCTCGCGGGAGGCGATGGTCAGATCCGCAACAACGTGGAGCGAGTGTCCACCTCCGGCAGCCCAGCCGTTGACCACCGCGATGACCACCTTGGGCATGGTGCGCATGAGGCGCTGGACCTCAAGGATGTGGAGGCGTCCGGCTCGGGCGGGGTCGATGGTTTCCTTCGTCTCGCCGTCGGCGTACTTGTAGCCGTCGCGGCCGCGGATGCGCTGGTCGCCGCCGGAGCAGAAGGAATGGCCGCCGTCCTTGGGGGAGGGGCCGTTGCCTGTCAGCAGCACGGTGGCCACATCGGGCGTCATGCGGGCGTGGTCCATGGCGCGGTACAGCTCGTCCACGGTGCCGGGGCGGAAGGCGTTGCGCACTTCGGGGCGGTTGAAGGCGATCCGCACGGTGGGCAGGTCCTTGACGACTTTCCCGGTCTCGTCCCGCTTCACTTGGCGGTGGTACGTCATGTCGGTGAAGTCGAAGCCCTCCACCACACGCCAGCGGGTGGGGTCGAAGATGTCGGAAACCTGCTCGGGAAGATTATCTGCGCTCACCTTAGTGATTCTAGCGGCCGGGGTGGGTGGGGGTGTGGCGTCAGCTCGTTGGCGGCACCGAGCGGAGGTGTTCCCGCAAGCCGGGAATCGAGAATCTCACCTCGCCGTGCGCGGCCGGTTCGATCAGGCCTGCGTCAATTAGCCGGGCCCTGTAATTGGCTGCCAAAGTCAATTTGGCTCCCATCCGGACCGCTATGGCTGCCGTACTTGAAACTTTTTCGTCCACCGCCATGGCCCGCAGGTAGTCCATGTCACGGCGGCTGGCGTTGGCAATGGCAGGTTCGACGACAAGTCGAATGTTTCGCTGGAGCCCCGCTGCAATAGCTCGATCGGCAGCCTCCTGCGCCAAGATCCCGCCAGCGTTTTCTGCCTCCCGCCACAAGAAGTAGCCGATCAGCTGGACCAGAAACGGGTAGCCGGTCGTGGTTACGGCAGCTTTGGATGCCATTTCCCTTGTCAATGTGAATCCGGCCGCGGTGAACAGTTTCATGTAGGAACTTTCAATGTCCGCAATTTCAACCGAGTGAAGGTCGATTTTGTCGGCGAGTCGCAAGAAAGTGGCCACACCCTCGTTGAGCAAGTCATAGACCGCGGAAGGAAGGCCGGCACACACAAAGCCGATCGGCAGGCCGTCTCTTACAAAGTGCTGTATTACTGCAGCGAGTTGCAGCAACTCTCCACGGTTGGCGTCCTGAATTTCGTCAAGTGTAATGAGCAACCCAGTCTTGTTTTCATCCAGCCGGCGAAGCAGCTGGCTGCCAAGGGTTCGAAATTCCACTTGTCTTTCTGGAGGCAGCTGGGTGGTGACCCCGAATCCTGCCGCGACAAACGCCGTGATTATCCTGGCGGGTGGCCCCCCCAATTCGTCGTTGATCACGCGCATGGCGTCGGCGATCCGCGCCAAAAAACCATTTCTTGACGTGTCGGAGGTGACGGCGCATCCTTGTTCGCATGCCAGATCCTGGGCCTCGTTGAGCATGACGGTTTTGCCCACGCCGCGGGCTCCCGTGATGATCGTCAACAACCCAAGAACACCGGAGCGAAGACTGAGCCCGTATTCGAACTCGCCGAGCACGTCCGTGCGGTCTAGCAGTTCGGGCGGGGTGCGGCCGAACGATGGCTTGAATGGATTATCCATCACGCGATTCTAGGACCTCTGTGAATTTGTGTGAATGTTATGAATTCATAAGATTCATAGAGGTTCATGCTGATCGCGTCGACCGCCGTGGTGTCAGCCGATGCAGAATTCGTTGCCTTCCGGATCGGCCATGGTGATCCAGGCGTAGGGGCCCTGGCTGGCCTCCCACAGGAATACGGCGCCGCGTTTTTCAAGGCGGGCCCTGACGACTGCCTTGTCTTCGCCGCCCAGCCGCACATCCCAATGGACACGATTCTTGCCCTGTTTTGGTTCGATGCTGAGCTGGAACAGGATCCGCGGCTGGCCCGGTTCCGCGTCCGGGCCCGGGATGATGGCGGCGCCGATCTTCCAGACCAGTGCGCCGTTGTGGGTGGTTGTCTGGTCCTCGGTGGCGAAGCCTTTGTCCACCATGGACCTGATGAAGACGGGGTCGGACGGTTCCACCTGCCAGTCGAGGGTCTCCGCCCACCAGTTGGCCAGGACGTGCGG
Organism: Specibacter sp.; assembly: GCA_049578485.1. Lineage (GTDB taxonomy): Bacteria > Actinomycetota > Actinomycetes > Actinomycetales > Micrococcaceae > Specibacter. The sequence continues at coordinate 6,074 of JBAUMA010000189.1, read as the reverse complement.
CTGGGGACTGTCGACAACGACTTGCAGTGAAAGGGCCATGCCAAAAAGTCTGCCGCGGCGCGGCCCAGCCGTCCAATACTTTTCTTATGCGCACTGTGGACGGGATCAGATTGCGCCAGTAGGTCACTGGCGCAAGCCGCGGACCGGGGTCCTGCGCATAGGAAAAGCGCCGACGTTTATGCGCCGAGCGGGGAGCCAGAGGCGCGCATAAGTTCACGAATCGCTGACTCGGCTAGGGTTTTCCCATGACAGCAATTGCACCTGTGACCCTGCGCGGAAAATACGTCACCCTTGAGCCGTTGAGCATGGACCACCACGACGGCCTGGTTGAGGCGGCATCCGACGGCGAGCTGTGGAACCTTTGGTACACGTCCGTGCCGCGACCCGAGGACATGAAGGGGGAAATCCAGCGCCGCCTGGCCCTGCAGGATGCCGGGTCAATGGTCCCCTTCACCACCCGGCTCAACCACCCTGCAACCGGCGCGCCAGGCAAAATCGTCGGCATGACGACCTATATGAATATTGATGCGGAGCTGCCCCGGGTGGAGATTGGCTCAACCTGGAATGCGGCCAGCATCCAGGGCACGGGCACCAACCCGGACAGCAAGCGCCTGTTGCTGGCCCACGCCTTTGACGCGCTGGGTTGTGTGGCCGTTGAGTTTCGCACGCATTGGATGAATATGCAGTCTCGTGAGGCAATTGCCCGGCTTGGCGCGAAGCAGGATGGCGTGATCCGCTCACACAGCCGCATGGCCGACGGCTCACTGCGCGACACCGTCGTGTTCTCCATCATCGCCTCCGAATGGTCGCAGGTTCGCAGCGGGCTCGACTTCCGCCTCGCCAAAAATCGCTGACCGTGGTGGAACTCCAGTGGGAAGGGGCCGTCAACGCCCGCCTGCTTGCCGGGGACATTTACCGGATGGGCCGCAGCGAGTGGCTCACCGAACAGGGGTGGCGGCAGGTCTACGACGACGGAGTCCGTACCGTCATCGACTTGAGGAACCCCGCCGAGCGCAAGCGCAGGCCAACCGACCCGGTGGTGGGCGAAGATGCCCTGGCGGGGTTCGACGTCGTCAATCTCCCCACGGAGGACCCCGACGACGCCGAATACCAGGCACTCGTACAGCCGTACATGAACCATCCAAGGCTGTATGCGGACATCGTGCGGCTGTTTCCGGGAAAGGTCGCGGCCGTGTTTAAGGAGTTGGCTGCGGCACGCGGCAAAGTGGTGATCCACTGTTCGGCCGGGCGGGACAGGACCGGGCTCATCGCCACGATGCTGTTGGCGTTGGCCGGGCAGGCGGAGCGGGCGGCGCGGCAGGACGAGATGGCGGCCCGCGGCATCAACAACTGGCATTTGATCGCGCCCGTCAAGCACCCCTACGAGCACTTTTTGGCGGACGGGGAACTGGCCGCCACCGTGGCCGACCGTGGACGGGCCGTCATCGAGTTTGTGGACGGACTGGATGTGCGAGCTTTTTTGCTGGCGAACGGGTTGACGGCCGCAGAGATCGATGCCGTCGTGGCACGGAGCCGGTGACCGGTGATCGAGTCAGTCGGCCGGTGATCGAGACCGTCGAGATCTCGGAGCGCCACCAGTGTCAGAGCCTGCGACTACCGTTCATGGCAAGTAGCAAATCGGCGTCCGGGAGGCCAATAGTGACACCCATCGAAGCGTGGACCGACGTGGACCAAATACCCATCTGTGTGCCGCCGCGGGAACGTCCGGACCCGGTTGTCACTGTTTGCCCGCCGCGCAGGGACCTGTGGGAGAAGGAATGGACCCATGCGGAAACTGCGGGGGTGCTGAAGGCCTATGACCAGGGCGTCAGCGTCTACGACCTTGAGGCGAGCTGCGGACTCGAGCTGGAGCAGATCGTGACGCGCTTGATTCGGCTGATCTTTGGCGTGCAGGGGGATTTGGGTGACGAGGGCGCCGCCGTGAATTCCGGGGAATCCTATTCGGCGCAGAACCTGGTGGTCATGCGGGACATGTACCAAGATGGCGACAGCTTGCCGGTGATCGCCACAGCGCTGGGCCGGACGCCGTTGGGGGCTGGCTGGAAAATGCTGGCCTTGGGGATCCCCACGATTTCGACGGCGTTGCGCGATGAGTACCCAACGCTCTTACCGAGCCACCTGGGCGGCGGATCGGGCCCCATCCGGAACGACTAGCGGCCGGGGCCCACCAGGGCAACGGCGTCGGCGGAGTCAATGTCCTCGAGTTCCTCATTGAATACAAAGAACCGGTAGGCGAGGAACCGGAAAATGGTGCCAAGGATCAATCCGATGACTCCGCCGGAAATGAAGTCGGCGCTGAAGGAGGTGAATCCCAGGACGTACCGTGAAACGAACTGACAGGCAATCACGATGCCCAGGCCCAGGACGTTCATGATCATGAACAGGGAGAATTCTTTCCAGACCCGGCTCGATTTGCGGTGCCGGAACGTCCAGTAACGGTTGGCGAACCAGGCAAACAACGTTGCGACAGCCGTGGAGACCACGCGGGCCTTGATGGTGCTCTCGGACATGGGACCGTGCCAGAGCAGCGTGTAGATGCCGTTGTCGATCACCCAGCCCAAGCCGCCCACCAGGCCGAACTTAAGAACCTCGCGCCACAACAGCAGGATCAAGCCACGCATCTTTGCAACCATGTGTTTGGGACCTTCCTGCCGGGACGACTCCCTACGGGCGGCGTTCCGGTGCGGAAGCGTCGAGGACAAATTTCACTGTCCCGCGCTCAACGGTAGAGGATTTTGCTGGGAGCCTACTGAATCCATGCCTTGAGAACCCCTGTCTTGCGGCGGTCTTCGGGCCGCGGGTACGTTGGAAGCACCGGCGTGAACTTCATGCGCGGTAAGCAAATACGAGAAACGCCGGGTGGACCCATCGATGAGCAAGGACAAAGCACCTACCGCTGCCACGGGGGCAAAGGCGCCCGGTAAGTCACGGCTTTCGGGGAAGTTCCGCAACTGGCTCATGAACACTCCGGGCGTTGCCGAAACCGGTGATTTAAGTGCCGTGGTCGGCCGTGCCGTGGCGCGGGCGGAAACAGCCGAAAAGGCCACCCCAACACTGGCGGTACAGGAGATCCTGGACCGCCTGCGGACCACTAAGAGCACTCCGGCCATGGGAACCCCCTGGAGCGACGCCGAGCTGGAGGACTACTTGTTCTGCGCCCGGATCCTGGTCGGCGCCACGATGGGCATGACGCTTTTTGACACCCAACTGCTGGCCGCCGCGAACATGCTGCGCGGCACGGTGGTGGAGATGGACACCGGTGAAGGCAAAACGCTGGTGGGCGCACTCGTGGCCGGCGCGCACGCTCTGGCCGGGCACCGTGTCCACGTCCTGACCGTCAACGACTACCTGGCCCGGCGCGACGCCGCTTGGATGCGCCCCTTCCATGAGGGCCTGGCGGTCAGCTCGGCCTCGGTCACCACCGCCATGGGACAGCCGGAGCGCCGCACGGCGTACCAGGCGGACATCGTGTATGTCGCCGTCAGCGAGCTGGGCTTTGACGTCCTCCGCGACCGCAGCTGCACCAGCCTGGCCGAGACCGTGTTGCAGCCTTTTGGCGCCTGCATCGTCGATGAGATTGATTCGGTGTTGGTCGATGAGGCCACAGTGCCGCTGGTTTTGGCTGGCCGGGCCCGCAGCGAACTGCAGGGCGTTGACGTGGCGGACTTTGTCAGGGGGCTGCAGCCGGACGTTGACTTCGTCGTGGAGCCTGACAGGCGCAACGTCTCGCTCACGGACGCCGGGATCGAGCGCGCCGAGGCGAGGTGGCCCGACGTCGAGCTTTACTCAGCGGCAGGGACGCCCTTGTTCTCCTCCATCAACGTGGCACTGCACGCCCAGGTGCTCCTGCAGCGCGACGTCGACTACATCGTCCGCGACGGCCAGGCGCAGATCGTGTCCGATTCCCGCGGCCGGGTGGCGTCCCTGCAGCGCTGGCCGGACGGCTTGCAGGCCGCCGTCGAGACCAAGGAAGGCCTGGTGCTCACCGAGCACGGCGAGGTGCTGGACCAGCTGCTGGTGCGCGACCTCATCAAGTCCTTCGCCAGCGTGACCGGCATGAGCGGCACCGCCGTGGCCGTGGCGGAGTACCTGCGCACCAATTACACCCTCGACGCCGGCCGGATCCCGTCCCACAAGCCGTGCATCCGCCAAGATCACCCGGAGCTCATCTACGCCACCGGCGAGCTGCGGGATGCCGCCGTCATCGAGGCGGTCGTGGCCGCGCACGCCACGGGTCAGCCCGCGCTGATTGGCACGCACGACGTCGCCACCTCCGAACGCTTCGCCGCCCTCCTTGCCCAAAGGCAGGTCGACGCCGCGGTGCTCAACGCCCGCAACGACGACGTGGAAGCGGAGATCATCGCCCAGGCCGGGCGGAAGGGTGCCGTCACTGTCTCCACCCAGATGGCCGGCCGCGGCACGGACATCCTCCTGGGTGGCACGGATGCCACCGCCGAAGAACACCGGGCGGTCGCCGCGCTGGGCGGCCTGTTGGTGATCGTGGTGGGCCGCTTTTACTCCCCGCGGCTGGACGCCCAGCTGCGCGGACGCTCCGGCCGGCAGGGGGATCCGGGCGCGAGCGTGATCTTCTCCAGCGTGGGGGATCCGGCGGAAGGCGGGCAGCAGGCGCACGGGCTTGAACTGAGCGGCACGGTGGAGGCGGAGGCCGACGACGACGGTCTGGTCACCCGGGCGGGCGTGTCCAAACTCCTCGACAGGGCCCAGCGCCTGGCCGAGCAGGAGCGCTTCACCACGCAGGAAAATTCGTGGAAATACAACGAACTGATTGCGTACCAGCGGAAGGCGGTCCTGGCCGAACGGCACAACGCCCTCACCCTGGACGAGTCCGCACTTGAGCCCTTTGAAGGTGCCGAACGCCTCGCGGAGCTTCGCACGGAAGTCGGGGAGGCCGCCGTCGTCCACGCCTGCCGGCAGATCCTGCTGTTCCAGCTGGACGCCCACTGGAGCGACCACCTGGCCCTGTTGTCGGAGCAGCGGGCGGCCATCCATCTGCGGGCCCTTGGACGGCAAAACCCGCTGGATGAATACCGGCGAGAAACCATTCGGGCCTTTGAGGGCTTCCTGGAGCGCGTCCATGAAAGCGCCCTGGAGATGCTGGCTGCCTTGATTGTCACCGACGGTGCCGTGGACCTGGAGGCTGCTGGCGTGCGCCGGGCCTCGACCACCTGGACGTACGTGGTCAACGAGGACCCGTTTGGCAGCCAGTCGGACCAGATCGTGAAGTGGCTGCTGAAAAAGTTGGGCAAGTAGCTTTCCCGGCAGGTGCCGGGGGCGAATACTGGGGGTAGCGCCACCGTGGCGGAGCGGCCGCTGCGCGGAATGCAAAAGGGGATGATGCTCCATGGCCAAACTCATCTACACGGCCATTACCTCGCTGGACGGCTACGTGGCCGATGCCGACGGCAAGTTCGACTGGAGCATGCCCGACGAGGAGGTTCATGCCTTCGTCAATGACCTCGAACGCGCCTCCGGCACCTATCTGTACGGGCGCCGACTATATGAAGTGATGCAGGCCTGGGAAACCATGTACGAAGATTCGCAATTGTCCCCGGTGGCACGAGACTACGCCGAGCTGTGGCACCAGGCCGAGAAGATCGTGTATTCCACCACCTTGGCGTCGGCCACCACGGCGCGGACCCGGATCGAGCGCAGCTTTGACCCGCCGGCCATCCGGGCGCTCAAGGACGAGCTGACGGCGCCCATTTCCGTAGGCGGTGCCCAACTGGCGGGTCAGGCCCTCGCGGCAGGGCTGGTCGACGAGATCCACCTGCTCCTCTCGCCCATGATCGTGGGTGGCGGAAAACGGGCACTTCCCGACGGCGTCCGGCTGGCGCTTGATCTGCGGGATGAGCGGCGCTTCGGCAACGGCGTGATCCATCTCCACTATGCCGTGGGGAACTAGCGGCAATGCCGTGAAGTTAGCGTAGGGGTTCTGTTGTCACGCCTGTTTTGGGCTGGATGACTTGAATGGTCAGGTGGGCTGCTTGGGTGGGGCCGTGGGGTTTCGTGGCGCGGGCCTGGTACTTCGAAAT
>JBAUMA010000188.1:0-1555 GCA_049578485.1 Specibacter sp. | reverse complement strand
GTATCATATCGCTTACGTTTATCGTCATCAGATAGAACTGCGTATGCTTCTGAAATTTCCTTAAAACGTTCCTCGGCTCCCGGGGATTTATTTCTATCCGGATGGTATTGCAGAGCTAACTTTCTATATGCACTCTTGATATCTCCTTTCTCTGAATTCTTAGGTACCCCAAGTACTTCATAATAGTCTCGTTTGTTAGTCATTTGTTTGTCGCCTTGTCATACCTATCTGAGTAGTTCTATTCCGGTAGCATCCAAAGAACAATAATTATGGAGGGGGAGGTGATGGCTGCTGGGTGCCTGTAGATGAACTGCCTCCGCCGTAGGTCTCCGATGTCTGATTCGCACTAGATGCTCCTTCGTCTATAGTTTGGCCAGACTGGCCTCCTGTACCAGCTGCTGCTGCTGAAGCCGCTGCAGCACTCGTCGCTTTATAGGCTTCAGTACTTATTTCACCCAAAATGTTCTTTAACTCCTGAATCTTTGCTTTAGTGATTTCATTGTTATTTGATGCTATGGCGTCCTTCAATTCTTGGGAAACTATTTGAACTCTTTCTACCTGTTCTGGCTTAATTTTGTCTTTTAAATCTTGATTAACCAGTTTTTCTGCGGCATAAACAAGATTATCAGCCTCGTTTTTGAGTTCAGCCTCTTCCCGTTTTTTCTTGTCGGCTTCAGCGAATTGTTCAGCGTCCTTCTTCATTCTTTCGATGTCATCTTTACCTAGTTTAGTATTTGCAGTGATAGTTATCTTAGCTTCTTTAGACGTAGCCAGATCTTTGGCAGAAACATTCAGGATCCCATTTGCATCTATATCAAATGTGACTTCAATCTGCGGCACCCCTCGTGGGGCAGGAGGTATGCCAGAAAGATTAAACATACCAAGAGAAACACAGTCTGATGCCATCGCTCGTTCTCCTTGTACTACGTGTATTGTTACGGCTGTCTGATAATCTGCTGCAGTAGTGAATATCTTGCTCTTTTTGGTAGGGATTGTTGTATTGCGTTCTATTATGGCTTCCTTTAAGCCCCCTAGAACTTCTACCCCAAGCGTTAGCGGTGTTACATCCACCAACAATATATCTGTAGACACGTCGCCTGAAATAACAGCTCCCTGGACGGCAGCACCCATAGCAACTGCTTCCATAGGGTCTACACCTCTTTCAGCTTCTTTTCCCATTACAGTTGCAACAAATTGGCGAACCATGGGCATTCTAGTTGGACCACCAATCAGTATTATTTTATCTATATCAGTAAGACTCAACTTTGCATCTTGTAGTGCTTGCGTAGTTGGACCCCTACATCTTTCTATGATAGGTCTTAACAATTCTTCCATTTTTGCTCTAGTAATCGGCAGTACCAGATTTCTTGGACCAGTTGCAGAATCATATGCAAGAAATGGCAAGTTAATTTCAGTATTAACCATATTTGATAGCTCTATCTTCGCTTTCTCCGCTGCTTCTCTTACTCGCATCATAGCTGCACGATCATTGCGGACATCTAAACCAGATTGGTTCTTAAACTCCTGTAAAATGTAATCTACTAATTTATTGTCC
>JBAUMA010000187.1:0-6122 GCA_049578485.1 Specibacter sp. | reverse complement strand
CTGGACGGCTACGGTGATCCCAGCCTGCTCGTGGACACCGACACCGGCCGGATCTTCATGTTCCATGCCGCCGGGACGCATGCCGGTTTCTTCGAAGCAGCCGAGGGCCTGGAACCCAGGGACGACATCCAGCACGCCGACCTCAGCTTCTCCGACAACGACGGCGCCACCTGGCAGCACCGCCGGCTCACCGCCATGCTCAAACGGACCGGCATGACGGGGCTGTTTGCCGCGGCGGGCGCGGGCATCCAACTCCACACCGGGCCCTTCAAGGGCAGGCTGGTGCAGCAGTTCGTGGTCCTGTTCAAGAGCGAGATCATGGCGGCGAGCGCCTACAGCGACGACCATGGGGACACGTGGACACTGGGCGAATTCGTTGCGGGCGCCAACGAAAACAAGGTGGTGTGCCGCAGCGACGGCAGTCTGTTGCTGCATTCGCGGGCCACCCCGCACCGGCTCACGGCCGTCTCCACCGACGGCGGCCACAGCTACTCCCTCGCCACACCGCACGCCGAACTTCCGGACCCCAGCGACAACGGTTCGGTGGCCCGTTTTGACGGCCTCCCCAACGTCACCACGTTTGCCTCCCCGGACACCGACGGCTGGCTGCTCGCCACGCACAACCACGACACCCTGCTGCGCCGGAACACCGTGTTGAAGCTCTCGCAGGACAACGGCGCCAGCTGGCCTTTCGGCGTCGTGCTCTGCCCGGGAAGCAGCGAATACTCCACAGCCGCCCGCCTGCCGGATGGCCGCATCGGCGTGCTCTATGAGCGCCAGGGCTACCAGGAGATCGTGTTTGTCTCGCTCGACCCCCAAGAGCTCCTTGACTCCCCCGCCGCTGAGCTGACGCACGACGGCGGCACCGCCTATGCGGACGGGCTCGCCCTTGACGTGGTGTTGCGTTCCATCACCCCGGGCCGGCCTGCCGTGTGGAGCAGCCTCGGCGAGAGCTTCACGCTGGCCCAGACGGACGGGGACTGGGACCCCTCAGCCTGGAAGGAAGTGGGCCAGGGCTACACGGAGGATGCACCGCAGGTGCTGTCCAACCGGGAGTCGCAGGACGCGAACTACGGCCCCGTGATCCCCGGGTACAAGGAAGGGGACGTGCTGGCATTCAGCGGACGGGTGGCCAACAACGGCACTCCCCCGGTGCCGGTCGGGGTGCAGGTCAATGTCCACGAAACAATCGCCGAGTCCCCCGCGCTGGCCCCCGGTGATTCCCTTGGTTTCACGGCCACCTACACAGTAACGGGGGCGAATATCGGCGCCGGCAGTGCAACAGTGAAGTTCATCCTGGAAACCACGGAAGCTTCCACCACGAAGACTTACACCTTCGACATGACCACGGGGGACGTCACTGAGTCCTAGTCCTCCTTCCCGAAGTCATCCAGTGACTTGGCGATGGCGTGCCGGGCCTCCGCCGCGACCTGGGCGGCCTTGAGGGTCTCCACGGTGACGTTGAAGCCGGACACGCGGGCCTGCATTTGGGCAAGGGCGGCGACGAGCATGGTCTCTTGTTCGGCAAGCGCGTCGCGCTGCGAGATGAGATCCGAGTGCTGGCCCGCCATGATCAGGTGCCGCGCCTGGGCCGTTTGGGCGGCGCCGGCGTCCCCGGCTGCCGTGGCGGCGGACGCCTGTGCTGTGAGGGCATCCATGGCCTTTTGCAGATCGGCGGCCTGTACGTCCAGGCGTTGGCGGCTGACCGAAACATCGGCCACGCCGCGCCGCATCTGTTGCACGGCCGCCAGCTGTTTCAGCCGGGCATCGCTCAAGGTGAGCTGGCCGCCTTGGGAGGATTCGGCGTCGTGCCTGGGGCCAAAGAGCGCACGGAGGCGGGAGACCATGCCCATGGCCGGCTAGGCGCCGTCGCCGAGGTCGGTGTAGGTGGCGGACCACTTCTTGAGCATGGTGGCCTCGATTTCCAGGGTCCGGGTGAGGTCCTTGACGTCCACGTCCGTCATGGCGGCGGCGGCACCGGCCAAGGCGTTGCGGATGCCGGTGGCGGTGTGGGTGATTTGTTCCACCTGGACGCCAAGGGATTTCGAATAAACGCCTTGGACGGCGGGGTCGGGATCCTGCTGGGCCACGTGGAGCTGGTTGTCCACCACGGCTCCGGCCTGCTGCAGCGTGCGGAATATGGAGTCGAGGTTGCCCGTGTACTGGCGGGTGCCTTGGGCCACGGCGAGGCTGCGACCGGTTGCCTCAAGGGCTTCCTGCAGGCGGATCCGCTGCTTCATGATCTCGCCCAGGGGGCCGCCGGTGGACTGTGCCCGCGCCTTCAAGGCGTTGCGCTTGGCAAGCTCATACTTGGGTTTGGAGAGCTTCACCAGGCCCAGCACGCCGCGGGAGACCAGGACGCCGACGGTGACGGCAACGCCCACGACGATGAGGATGATCACCAAAATGATGATCAAGAAAACTGTGCCCGGATCCATGGGTGCGGGAATTCCTGCCTGTGAAGTGCGCCAAACCGCGCGTTTCGTATGTGCAGATCAGCGTAGCACCGGAGGCTGGGACAAAATCAGTGCCGTTCTCAGGGTCATCCCTGATGCGTGCGCCCGGCCCGGTGGGACAGAATGAGTGAATGAAGACAATTCTCAACGTCATTTGGCTGGTGTTTGGCGGATTTTGGCTGGCCCTTGGCTATTTCCTGGCCGGCATCCTGTGCTGCATCTTGATCATCACCATCCCGTGGGGAATCGCCTCCTTCCGCATCGCCGGGTACGCGCTGTGGCCGTTTGGCCGGACCGTGGTGGACAAGCCCGGCGGCACCGGCGTGGCCAGCACCCTGGGCAACGTCATCTGGCTCCTGGTGGCAGGGATCTGGATTGTCATCGGGCACGTCACCACGGCCTTTGCCATGGCGATCACCATCATCGGCATCCCCCTGGCCATCGCCAACCTCAAAATGATCCCCATCTCGCTCATGCCGCTGGGCAAGGAAATCGTGCCGACGAATCGGCCGTTTGTGCGCAGCTACCACTAAATTTCCGTGGCGGGCTTCCCCCGCGCGTCGGTCCCCGGGTCTAAACTGGCGGGCAACAGAAGAAACATCGATGTTTCGGAAGGTGCCATGAGCCAGGTCTCCAAACCCGTCAACCCATATTCAGTCCTTCGCCGCAAAGCCATCGAAGGTGACGACGAGGAAGGCGGCAGCGGGCTCTTCAAGAGCCTGGGTCTGTGGCAGCTGACCGCCATCGGCGTCGGCGGCATCATCGGCGTGGGCATCTTCACCCTCGCCGGGGTGGTGGCCCACGGCGACGCCAACAACCCTGCGGTGGGACCCGCCGTCGTCGTTTCCTTCCTGATCGCGGGCCTGGCCAGTGGCGCCGCGGCCCTGTCCTATGCCGAGTTCGCAGGCATGATCCCCCGGGCCGGCTCCGCCTACACCTACGGTTATGTGGCGTTGGGCGAGCTGGTGGGCTGGTTCATCGGCTGGGACCTGCTGCTGGAATACATTGCGATTGTCGCCGTGGTGGCCATCGGCATCTCCGGCTACTTCAGTGCGTTCATGCAGGGCATAGGCGTGGTGGTGCCCGACTGGATGTCCAGCGCCTGGACCCCCGACACACCGCACGGGGTCATCAACATTCCCGCCGTTGCCGTGTGCCTGTTGGTCACCTGGATCCTCAGCCGGGGCTCCAAGAGCTTTGGCCGCTTTGAGCTCGTGGCCGTCAGCATCAAGGTGCTGCTGGTGCTGGGCATCATCGGGATTGGCGTCTTCCACATCAACACGCAGAACTTTGCCCCCTTCATGCCGCACGGATTTGGCCCGGTGTTGGCCGGCTCCGCCACGGTGTTCTTTGCCGTGTTTGGTTACGACGCCATGAGCACCGCCGCCGAGGAGGCCAAGGACGGCAAGAAACATATGCCCAAGGCCATCATCTTGTCGTTGATCATCGCCATGGTCCTGTACGTCATGGCCACGCTGGTCCTCACCGGCATGCAGAATTACGCAAAGATCAACCCGGACAGCGCCTTTGCCTCGGCCTTTGATTCGGTGGGCATGCCCACCATCGCCACCATCATCTCTGCGTTTGCCGTGATCTCCATCCTGACCGTGATGCTCACGTTCCTGCTGGGCGTCACCCGCGTCTGGTTCTCCATGAGCCGCGACGGCCTGTTGCCCAAGTGGTTTGCCAAGACGGATGCCAAGCGCGGCGTGCCCCAGCGGGTCACCTGGATTGCCGGCGTCTCCTCCGCAGTCCTCGCCGGTGTGCTGCCCATCCGCCTGGTGGCCGACCTGACCAACATCGGCATCCTCGCCGCATTCGTGGTGGTTTGTGCGGCCGTGATCGTGCTGCGCCGCACCCGCCCGGAGGTGCCGCGCACGTTCAAACTACCGTTCATGCCGGTGGTCCCCGCATTCGGCGTGCTGGCGTCGTTCTTCCTCATGACGCAGCTGCATTGGGAGACCTGGCTCCGGTTTGTCATCTGGCTGCTGATCGGGCTGGCCATCTACTTCTTGTACGGGCGCAAGCATTCCCTCATGAACCCCGACAGCCCCCGCCACGCACTCAACCGGGCCGACGCCGGCGGGGAGCCCTAGGGGACGATGCCGCGGGTCGAAGCGGCCACACCTCCCGTTTGGACCCGCTGCAGCCCGCACCCTTAGCATGGAGACGGCCGCCGTGGCCGCTACAACGTAAGGGGTCGCCATGCCGAACACCACGCTTTTCACCCTTGTTCGGCATGGGGAAACCGACTGGAACCGCGCCGGGATCGTCCAAGGCGGCACCGACATCCCGCTCAACGAGCTGGGCCGCGACCAAGCCCGGCGCGCCGCCGGCGCTCTGGCGTTTCACGGTTGTACGGGCATTGTCTCCAGCACGATGAGCCGGGCCGCGGAGACCGCCGCCATCATCGCCGGGGAGTTGTCGCTGGCGCTCGAGGCGCCCCTGGCGGGCTTGTGCGAACAACGCTTTGGCGAGGCCGAGGGAACCGCGTGGGCAGATTTTGCCGAGCGATTCCCTCTTGGTCCGCCCCGGATGGAAACCGACCATGAGGTGCGCGCCCGCGCCCTGGCCAGCCTCCAAACCCTGGAGGACAACGCTGCAGGAACAGGCCCGGAGAACATTGTGGTGGTCACCCACGGCGGCGTCATCAAGGCACTCACCGGCCACCCGGACCTGTCCGGCCACGACTTTGGCGGGCCCGCCGCCAACGGATCCATCACCCGGCTGGCCCTGCATGACGGCCGCCTCTGCGGCGGCCACCAACTTTCCGGCGCAAACCCCTGTGATCGCATGGCCGTCACGGCATAGCCTTGGGAACACCACCCCATTCCAATGCTCGGAGGGCACCCATGGACACGATCCGGCTCGGCGACAACCTTGAGGTCAGTCCGCTCGGCTTTGGCGGCATGGCCCTGACGCCGGTGTACGGCGCCGTGGACCCGGCCGAAGCCCTGGCCACACTCCACCACGCAGTGGATGCCGGCGTCACGTTCATCGACACGGCCAACATTTACGGCGGCGGCTCCAACGAGGAGCTCATCGCCAAGCTGCTGAAGAATCGCCGGGGAGAGGTGCAGCTCGCCACCAAGTTTGCCCTGGTCGGCAACCCTGCCACGGGGTACACGGACATCCGTGGCGACGCCCCCCACGTCCGGGCCGCCGTCGACGAATCCCTGGGACGCCTGGGCACCGAGGTGATCGACCTCTACTACATGCATCGCCGCGACCTCCGCGTGCCCATCGAGGAAACGGTGGGCGCCATGGCGGAACTGGTGGCCGCCGGCAAGGTCCGCCACCTTGGCCTCTCCGAGGTCACGGCCGCGGAGCTCCGAGCAGCCCACGCCGTGCACCCCATGGCTGCCGTCCAGAGCGAATGGTCCATTTGGAGCCGGGATGTGGAAGCACACGTCGTCCCCACTGCAGCGGAGCTGGGCGTGGGACTGGTTCCCTATTCACCCCTGGGCCGCGGCTTCCTCACCGGCACCATCCAAGCCCAGGACCTCGGCGAGGGCGACTTCCGGCGCAACATTCCCCGCTTTGCCAAGGACGCCATCGCCGCCAACCAGGCAGTGGTCGACGCCGTCCGCCAGGTCGCCACCCAACTCACCTCGGCGCCGGGTCGGGAAGCAACGCCGGCCCAGGTTGCCCTCGCCTGGCTTCTGG
>JBAUMA010000186.1:0-7012 GCA_049578485.1 Specibacter sp. | reverse complement strand
GCCGCCATGGCGGTCACCGAGATCGAGGCCCCCAGCAAATAACTTCCGACGTCGCCCAGGAAGACCTTGTTCCGGCCAAGGTTCCACGGCAGGAACCCGGCGTAGGCGGCAGCAATGGCCACGCCCACGTACACCAGCCACTGGTGGCCGCTGAGTCCACCTGCAATCGCGTAGAAACTGCCAACCAAAAGCCCGTGCGTCCCGGAGATGCCGTTGACGCCGTCCATGAAGTTGGTGACATTGATGTACGCGGCGATGGCCACCGCGCCAACAGGGATCCACCACAGCTGTTGCTGGCCGGGGTCGATCACCGCCATGGCTCCCGTGGCAACGGCGCCCACCGCCAGCTGAAGGCCTGCCCTGGCCGTGATGCGCAAGCCCCGGATGTCCTCGATCCAGCCGATGGCGGCGGCGCAGAGCGCGACGATCAAAATGACCACAAGCGTGGCCCGCGCCTGGGCGGGGACGATATTGCCCTGGGTCAGGAAGACAGCGAGCAGCAAAGCTGCGGGCAATGCCACCGCGGTGGTGATCCCCATGCCGCGGATGGTGGGGGTCTGGTGCGAGGACCTGGCGTTCGGCACGTCAAGCACGCCCGCCCTGCGCAACAAGGGCCGCACCACCAAGGGCAGCGCAAGCGCGAGCACCAGGGCTACGACGCCAACGGCCACGGCACTCCAGTTGCCCATCAGGCACCCGCCGCAATGTCGCCGTCGGAGTCGTCAATGCTGGGGATCGCATCCCCGGCTTCGTCCTGGCACCGTTGGAGCCACAGCTGCAGGTCAAGGTCCGCCGGGGCCAGGGGCCGGGCATGCGTGTGGGAGATCTTGGGATGCTGGTCGGGGTCGTTGACCTCGTCGTCGCCCGTCAACTGCTCATGCAGCTTTTCCGAGGGCCGCAGCCCGGTGATTTCAATCTTGATGTCGCGCCCGGACATGGCGATCATGCGCTCGGCGACGTCCATGATGCGAACGGGGTCACCCATGTCCAGAATCAGCACATCCCCGCCGGTGCCGATGGCCCCGGCCTGGATGACAAGCTGGCAGGCCTCCGGAATGGTCATGAAGAAGCGGGTCACATCCGGGTGGGTGACCGTCACGGGGCCACCCTTGTTAATCTGGTCGGTGAACAGCGGCAGCATGGAGCCCCGGCTGCCGATCACATTGCCAAAGCGGACGGAGACGTAGCGTTTGGAGGTCTCGGACGCCATCCAGGCGGTCAGTTTTTCAGCGGCCCGCTTGGAATGGCCCAGGGCCGTGGCAGGGCTGGCGGCCTTGTCCGTGGAGATGTTCACGAACGTCTCCACATCAACGCTTCGGGCAGCGGAGAGCACGTTCAGGGTGCCCATGACGTTTGTCTGCCAGGCTTCCTTCGGGTACATCTGCAACAGCGGAGCGTGTTTGAGGGCTGCGGCATGGAACACCACTTCGGGGCGGCGATCGGCAAAGATCCCGGCCAGGGCGTCGGCGTCGCGGATGTCGGCCAGCACCGTGCTGTTGTCGTTGAGCAGCCCGTGGCCAAAGATGGAGAGCTGGGTGTGCTGGAGGCCGGATTCGTCCCGGTCAAGCATGATCAGCTCGGCCGGGTCAAAGCCGTACAGCTGGCGGCACAGCTCGGAGCCGATGGACCCGCCCGCGCCGGTGACCAGCACGCGCTTGCCCTTGATGTAGCCGGCGATCTGCTCAACCTTGATGTCCACCGGGCGCCGGCCGATCAAGTCCTCGACGTCGATCTCACGGAAGTCCGTCAAACCGCCCAAGTTGTCCTTGTTCGTGTTGGCGGTGAGCATCTCCTGCAGGGGCGGCAACACCAGCACTTTCACGCCCAGGCCCGCCACCCTGTCGGAAATGGCACGGATGTCCTTGGCTTCCAGATGCGCAATGGCCAGCACGACCACCGTGGATTTGGTCCGTTTGATCAGTTCCGGGAGCTCGTCTCCGCGGCCCAATACGCCAACCGAGCTCAGCCGCAGGTGCTTCTTGGCGGCGTCGTCGTCAACCAGGCCCACCGGGACGTACGGCGAGTCCGGGTCCTGGACCATGCGGGTGACCAGCGAGTTGCCCAGGAATCCGGCGCCGTAGATCAACGTCCGCTGGGCTTCATCACCAAAAGTCGGCTTGCCTTCAACGTAGATGCGCTTGGCGTAGCGAACGGCGGCCATGAGCAGGGCGGCAAACGGGAACGCAATGATGCTCACGGAGCGGGCAATGTGGATTTCGTGGATGGTCAGGAGCAGGAAGACACTCGTGACGGCGGCCACGATCAAGGTGGTGGCCACCAGGATCCGCGCCTCGTGGATGCTGCCGAAGGTATACCGGCCGCGGTACAAGGACAGGGACCATCCGGCAATCAGCTGGGTGGCCACGGCGATGGCAATGAGCAGCACCATGCCACCGGCGTTGATCAGCGTGACATCGAGCTCGTAACGCAGCAACACGGCCAGCAACAGAGCAACGGCCCAGGCGAGGGAGTCCAAAATGGCCTGTGACCAGAGCCACAGCCGGGGTTTGGCGTCACCGTCAGTCGAGGTGGTTGAGGGTTTCCCCGTTGCCGGGTTGCTCGCGGTATTCAACGTGATTCGTAGTCCGATTTCTGCAAGTAAATTTCAGGCACGCGCTTTGCGGTCATCTGTGAAAACGTCCACCGAACGGTGCTGTACTAAAGTGGAAGCTATTAAAGATAGTAATCGCTACAAGATTACCCATTGTTTAGCCGTGCCGTGAGCGTGCCCTCCGGCCGAGAGGATCCCAACTTGTACGATTCCGTTGCCGTGGCCGCTGTCACCTTTGACCGGCCAGAGGACGTACGCACATTGCTGGGTGCACTTTCACAGCAAACACACGCGCCAATGTCCATCTCACTGGTGGATTCGGGCACCCAGTCCGTGGAGCAGATTGCCGTTGAGGCCCCGGCCGAGATCAGCTACATCCGCTCCCTGGCGAACCTTGGCGGTGCCGGCGGATTCTCCTTCGCCATCCTCAGTGCCATCGCCTCCGGCGCTGACTGGGTGTGGATCATGGACGACGACGCCCATCCCGAGGACCCCGACTGCCTGGCCACGCTGCTGGCCGCCGCCAAGGAACGAGGACTGGACGTTGTGGTTCCCTTGATCGTGGCCCCCGGCGAGCCGGAAAAGCTTTCCTTCCCGTTCCGCCTTGACGGCCACCTGACCCACGACCGCTCGGTGGTGGAACCGCTGGGACTCATTGAAAATGTGGGCCAGTTCTTCAACGGAGCCCTGATTCGCACGGACGTCTTTTTCAAGGTGGGCCTGCCGGATTTGCGCCTGTTCATCCGCGGTGACGAGGTGGACTTCATGCTGCGCCTGCGCCAGGCGAACGTCAAGTTCGGCACCGTCACCACGGTGGCGCTGACGCACCCCGCCGGTTGGGGCGAGGTCAAGGAAGTCCTCGGCGACCGCCTGCACGTGTTGGTGCCCGAAACGCCGTTCAAGCGCTTCTACTACTACCGCAACCGCGGCTACTTGACGCGCAAACACCGCCGCGTGCGCTCATTCGTGGCTGACGCCGTCGGCTACCCCCTGTACTTCCTGAAAAGGGGCGACCTCAAGGGCCTGGGCAAGTGGGCCGCCACTTATGGCGCCGGTTTGCGCGGAGCCAAATTCGGCCCCATGAAGGACCAGGAGTTCTAACCGTGGGACGCCGTGACCGCTTCTTCATCGTGATCACCACCTTCAACCGCGCCGGCTACCTCACCGACCTCCTGGAATCCATCGAGTCCCTGGTGCCGGCGCCCGATGCGGTGATAGTTGTCAACAACGCCAGCACAGACGGTACGTCCGCCGTCATCGAGCAGGCCGGGGCAAGGATGGCCGCCCGCCAAAACCCCATCAAGGTCATCCACCACGAGCTGGCGGAAAATGTTGGCGGTTCCGGCGGTTTTTCCGCCGGTGCCGGACGCGCCTTGGCCGAAGGCGCCCAGTGGATGTGGCTCATGGACGACGACGTCACTGCCGTCCCCGACGCGATCGACGCCTTCGGTCCGTGGATGGACAAATACGACGCACTGGTGGGCCGCCGCCAGGACGCAAACGGGGATCCGTTCTTTTGGCAGCATTCCTTCAAGGACTGCCTCGGACTGTACCTGCCCGTGCGCGGGGACGTCTTTGCCAGCAGCAACGAGTTCCAGACCAACGTTGGCTGTTTTGAAGGGATGCTGGTCCACGCGGACGCGGTGGCCGACGCCGGACTGCCCGATCCCCGGTTCTTCCTGACGTGGGACGACGCCATCTACGGCTGGCTTATCTCGCTCTCACGGCCCGTCATGTACGTCAACGAGCTGGTGCTGCGCAAGGCCCGCGCCCAACGCAGCGTGGACCTGGGCATCCGCCACCTCAACGACTCCTCAGACCTCAGCCGATTTTATGTGATGCGCAACCGCGGGCTGGTGGCCCAGTACCTGCGCGCCCACGGCAGGTACAACAGGCTCGGATTCGGCTTGGGAACTGCGCTGACGGCGGGCAAGGAACTGCTCCGGTTGATTGCCGTGGAGAAGACGTTGCGCGGCAGCGGGAAGCTATGGTCGGGCTGGCGCGCTTCGCGCCCCATCCTGGCTGACGCCACGTGGCAGCCCATGCCGGTGCTGGCGCCGCCCCACAAGTAGTAGAGCGGCGCCGGCCGCGGACTACTTGGCGTCGTCCGCCTCGATGATTGGGTTTGCCGAAACCCCGGCCTCGGTCTCGACAGTCTCGGTCTCGACATGGGGCCCCGAGCGCGAGGGGTCCCCGTCCGAGCTTGCGAGGTCGGGGAGCGCTTGGGGATCGACCACCGGCTTGTCCAGGCTCACGGCGTCGGTCTCAGGCTCAACCACAGGAGACCACATTTCCGGTGCCGGATCGTTGCCCAGGGCGCTGGGGATCATGCGCTGGATCTCGGCCAGGGAGATTGCGCCTTCCCGCACTACGCGCAGGCGCAGTCCGGTGGCGTCGACAATGGTGGACGGTACCGGATCGGTGCCCTCCAACGGCCGGAAGCCGGCCTCCAAGTAGACCTCCACCGATTCCGCGAGCTGCTCGCGGGCCTCGGAGGCCGTTTGGGCGGCGGTCTGGCCGGTGCGGTTGGCACTGGACACTGCCAGGGGTCCCGTCAGCGTCAGCAGGTCAAGGGCCAGCTGCTCGTCCGGCACGCGCAGGGCCACCGTGCCCACGGTGTCCCCGAGGTCCCAGGTCAGCGACGGCTGGGCGTGGAAGATCAACGTGAGCGGGCCCGGCCAGTACTTCTCCGCCAACCTGCGGGCGTCGTCGGGAATGTCCGTGGCCAGACCCTCCATGGTGCCGATCCGTGGAATCAGCACGGGCGGGGGCATATTGCGCCCGCGGCCCTTGGCCGCCAGCAGCGTTGCCACTGCCTGCGGCGAGAAGGCGTCGGCAGCGATCCCGTAAACGGTGTCGGTGGGCAGGACGACCACCTGCTTGGCGGCGATGGCCTTTTGGGCGTGGGCGAGGCCCTCGGCGCGCTGTT
Organism: Specibacter sp.; assembly: GCA_049578485.1. GTDB lineage: Bacteria > Actinomycetota > Actinomycetes > Actinomycetales > Micrococcaceae > Specibacter. Next base: position 1,532 of record JBAUMA010000186.1, on the reverse strand, counting down.
CGTCGTTGGTGCAGTTATACGAAGTGGTACTCACTGGTTCATTCTTTCATCACTGCGCCCAAGAATTTGAACGCGTCCGGCAAACATGTGGCTTTGCGTCGAACGGCTAGCGGCGGTACCCGCTGGTGGCGCGGTCCCTTCCCGTCAGGTCCGTGTGTGTGGTGACAACGTCCCACTGCGCACTGTCACGCAAAAGTGCCGCCATCTGTTCGGCCTGGACTTCCGCGTGCTCCATAACGAAGTAGCCGCCGGGGTGCAACAGCCGAGCGGCCGTGGAGGCGGCAGCCGTGGGCATCTCCATGCCATCCGCTCCCCCGCCGTACAGGGCCATGTGGGGATCGTGCAGGCGCACTTCCAGGTCCCGCGGAATCGCGTCGGCGGGAATGTAGGGCGGGTTGGTGACCACGACGTCGACGGTGCCGTCCAATTCCGCAAATGCGTCACGCATGTCCCCCTGCACCAGGTTCACCCCGGTGCCCGCAAGGTTCTTTGCGGCCCAGGGGTAGGCGTCGTCGCTTAGTTCGACGGCGAATACCGTGCAACCTGCCACCTCCGTCGCGAGGGACCCGGCGATTGCACCGGAGCCTGTGCCCAAGTCCACGGCAAGCGATTTGCTCCCCTCACCACGATCCTGGTGCAACTGTGTTAATACGTCGATGGCCAGCTGGACCACGGATTCGGTTTCGGGCCGTGGCACAAAGACCCCCTTGCCGACGGCGAGTTCCAGGTGCCTGAAGTACGCGGTGCCCGTGATGTGCTGCAAGGGTTCCCGTGCTGCACGGCGCGCAACGAGCGCCTCAAAACCGGCAGGTGATTCAGTTGTGCCAAATAGCATGGCAGCCAATTCCCCCCGGCCCACACCCAGCAGGTGGGCCGCCAACAGCTGGGCGTCCACCGACGGTGACGGCACGCCGGCGGCCGCAAGGACCGCCGTCGCGCGCGTCACGGCGTCGGCAAGGCTAACCGGAGTGGGTGCGTCAGTCACCCAATGCATCCAGACGGGATTGCTCGTCCATCTCGATGGCGGACTGCACCACGGGCTCCAAATCACCGTTCATGACGGCATCGAGGTTGTACGCCTTGTAGCCGGTGCGGTGATCGGCGATCCGGTTTTCCGGGTAGTTGTACGTGCGAATGCGCTCGGAGCGGTCCATGGTGCGGATCTGGGACTTGCGCACCGCCGAGTTCTCGGCGTCGACAATTGCCTGCTGGTGGGCCAGGATGCGGGCGCGGAGCACGCGCATGCCGGCTTCACGGTTCTGCAGCTGCGACTTCTCGTTCTGCATGGCCACCACGATCCCCGTGGGAAGGTGGGTGATGCGCACGGCGGAGTCGGTGGTGTTGACCGACTGGCCGCCGGGGCCGGAGGAGCGGTAGACGTCAATCTTGAGGTCGTTCTGGTTGATGTCCACCTCTTCGGGCTCATCCACTTCGGGCAGCACCAGCACGCCGGCGGCCGAGGTGTGGATGCGTCCCTGCGACTCGGTGGCCGGCACGCGCTGCACGCGGTGCACGCCGCCCTCGAACTTCAG
>JBAUMA010000185.1:0-17215 GCA_049578485.1 Specibacter sp. | reverse complement strand
CCCAGATCTGGGAGTCGCCATACGTGTTCACTCACCGCAAACAACCGTCAATTCCGCCCACTCACCCGCCGGCAGTTTCAGCGAACTCCGTTTCAGGGCTACTCCCGCAGCATGATGGGATGGGATTTCACGTAGCTGCGGGTGATGGCATCGAGCCCGGTGCGCAGGCGGTCGGCCTCCTTCGGGATATCCACCAGACCCGGGTCGATGACGCCGCCGAAGGGGTCTTTGGCCATCCCGGGGTTCGTCATCCCCTCCATCAGAGCAGCCAAATCCGCAGCCGCCGTGGGGCTCAGCTTGGAAAGAATGCGCACCTTTTCGGCGTCACGGATACCCTCCGTGGCCTTTTCCCACCGTACCGAACTCAAGGCTCCGGGGTAGATCAAGGCGGAGTCCCCGGACTCCCAGGTGCGGAAGTCGGTGGTCGTAAAGGGGGCCTGGACAAAGCTGTCAAAGGCCCAGCGCAAGTACCCGCCAGCGCCCGTCGCCAACGTCTTCCACTGCACCCAGTAACTTTCGGCCGGGTTGGAGCGGGTGAACGAATTCGGGTAGTGGCCCACGCAGTTGTACATGCTGGTGATGAGCCCTACCTCGCCGCGGTGCTTGGCGGCGGCGGTGAATTCCGCATCCCCCAGGTCAACGTAGTAGGAGCCGACCGAGATTTTGTCGATCTTGTCCAGGCGCGGGTCCTCGATGCTGTTGTAGTCCATGGCCGCGGCGGTTTTCAGCCCTGGGGAATGGACGGCGATGAGGTCCACGGCCAGCATGATGTCGTCGAGGGCGCGTTCGTCCATGGCCATATAGGTCTTCTCGAACCAGCCCTTTGCCTTCAGGTGCGGGCCGAAGTCATCCAGGAACGCTCCCCACATGGCATTCCATTCGGGCGCACCCACGTTGACCTGGTCGTCGATGTCCGTGCCTGTGGCCTGGTCAAAGTACAGGATCCTGCCGGCCCAGTTGACCATGGAGTAGGCGTCGATCTGGCCGGTGATGCCGACGTCGTTCATCATGAAGTCCACCCACGCGTCAAAGTCCGTGTAGTCGAATTCCCACTCGCCGTTGGAGCGCTTGTTCCATTTCACCAAGGAGGCGTATTTGTCGTGGGTCTGTCCGCCCCAGGGGTCAGAGACCACGGTGGCGGTGATGACGTCCTGCCCGCCCGCCGCAAGCTTCTTGTAATAGGGCAGCATGGCCGCAAAGTGCGGTTTCGTGAAGAGCTGGTCGTTGGGGATGTTGGCAGCCCGTGCGATGGCGTAGGGGTTCTGCCACAGGTCAACGAAGTGCTCCCACTGGCTGGCCGGCGGCAACACCATATCCAGCACTTCCAGATTCAAAGCGAACGTGACGGTATTGCCCTCGACGCTGGTCGCCGTCACGGTGCCCGTGTATATGCCGGGTGATGCAGCGGCCGGCACTTCCACGTTCATCCAAACGCCCTGAACGGAGCGGGGTTCCAACGCGACCGGCGCGGTGCCGTTGAGGATGTCGGGGACGCTTTCCTGCGGCCGCCCGGCCGAGGGGTTGCCCTGGCCTGCCATGACCGAGCGCAGGAAGTCGAGTTTGATGTTGGAGGCGGGAATCTTGGCGCCACCGGGTCCGGCCAAGTCCGCCGCCGCAACACTCACCTTGGATTGTGGCTCGGCTCCGGTCCAGAGCACAAACTGGGCGTTCACGCTATCACCGCGCCAGCCCGTCCCGTGCCAGGACAGGTCCCCCATTTGCACGATGTCATCAAAGTATTTTCGCCGGTAGTCGCCAAATGTCTTTGTGGCGACGTAGTGGAAGTTGGTGTCGCCCACCGCGCCGTTGAGTCCAGGGCCGATGCCCATCACCTCCAGTGTCTGCGTTGCCGTGCCTGTGGCATTGGCCGCGTTGATCGTCGACGACGCAACCGCGTCGAGAACACCGCCCGCGGAAACGGTGGCGACAGCCCGGTTGCTGCTGCCCCACACGCTACTCGGGGATGGCGTTATGGATAACAATGTGAAGCGGGCGGCCCACCACGATTCGGCGGCGCATTCGATAACGGCGGATCCCGGAGCGCACCGGCGTCGAGCGGGCAGATGGGGGCGCCAAAACCCGGACACCCGAGCTCGCATCGTCCGCAACCTCCAATTCATAGCTTTGCCCTATGTGAATCCACATTTTTGATTATTGTTCCGAATGTCATGTGTTTATAGGCTTATTGGGAAGGCAGTGTGGGCAGCGGCCCGGGACCGTCAGCGCGCGATGCGCAGACGGTCCTGCCGTTCCCGGACAGAAAGCAGATTTGCATGAAAACGCGCGCATCCACCCAAGCCACCCCCGAGGCACGATCGACCGAGGCACAGTCGGCGCCGGAACACCCGGCGCCCCGCACCCCGTCGCGCGCGAAGGAACTGTACTCAGCCGTGGGGCCGGTCTTCTTCCCGCTGGCCTTCATCAGCCGTCTGCCATTTGCCATGACAGTGGTCGGCCTGCTGACCTTCACGGCCAGCGTCCGTGGCTCCATCGCCGAGGCCGGGCTCATCTCCGCCATTGCCGGCGTCGGCACCGCGGCGGTGGGCCCGCTGGTCGGATCAATGGCCGACAAATACGGCCAACGCCGCGTGCTGCTTGGCTTCTCGGCCGCCAACGTCCTGGCCCTGCTCGGATTCCTGGCCCTTGGCTACGCCGCCGCCCCGCTCTGGGCCATCGGCGCCGTCGCGTTCCTGATCGGCGCCAGCGCCCCGCAGGTTGCCGCATTTTCCCGGACCCGGCTCGTTTCGCTTGTCATGAAAAAGACCTCGGGTGCCCGGCGCTTCCGCATGCTCTCCCTCGTCATGAGCTACGAATCCGTTGCCGATGAGACCGCGTTCGTCCTGGGCCCGGTCGCCGTCGGAATCGCCGCCACGGCTTTGGGCGCAGGCGCACCCCTGGCAGTGGCCGCAGTCATCGCAGCCGTCTTCGTGGTCTGGTTCGCCCTGCATCCCACGGGCCGCCCCGAGGAAGACCACGCGGATCCGCACAGTGCGGAGGCCCTGGCCAGCCAGGAACGCACCAGCATTTTCCAGGCGTCACTAATGATCCTGCCACTGGGCATGTTCCTGGTGGGGGCGTTCTTTGGCTCCACGCTGACGGCCCTGACGGTGTTCATGAAGGACCACGGCATGGAACTGTCAACGGGCATCGTCTATGGCGGCATGAGCATTGGCTCGGTCATCACCGCAATCTTGATCATCTTTGCCCCGGCCCGCTTCCCGCTGCACGCCCGTTGGCTCATCTTTGGCGGCATCGCGGCAGCGGCCGGCGCGTCCTTGATGCTGGTCTCGAGCGTGGCCGCCATGGCGATGGTGCTGGCAGCGGCGGGCGCCGGGATCGGCGTCGTCATCGTGACGCTGTTCAGCATCGCCAACGAGCGCACGCCGAAGGGCCGCACCACCACGGTCATGACCATGCTGGCCAGCGCGTTGATCGTGGGCCAGGCGCTCTTCACCGCGTTCGGCGGCGTCATTTCCGAGACGTACGGCTCCAGCCCCGGCTTCGCCCTGGCTGCGAGCGCCGCGTTGGCCCTGGCCCTGTTCAGCCTGCTCAGCCGCCGCTTCAACCGCCAGAAATAACGACGCCGGGTCCCCCTGCCGCTGTAGCCACACGCATTGGGAGCCTCGTCCCCAACCTCAGGGTGGAGGAGTTCGCTGCTCTTTAACTTCTGCGCAACGCGGATGTCCACGTCTGCGCCAGATTCAAAGCTGCGCAACAGCGGACCCCAGCTCGACCCAGGATTGAGGTTTCCATGCCCTAGATCCGGGCCAGCACCTTGGCCTCTTCGCGAATGATCGTGCGCAGCGTCTTCAGCTGGGGCCGGGCGTCGCCGGTGCGCCACTGCATCTCCAACGCCAGCGTCGCGGGAACGGCCAGGGGCAACGTGTTCAAGTCCTCGGACATGTGCCCCACCATCGACGCCGGCACCAGGGAGAACGCCCGCGCCTCGGACAACAGGTACCGCCGGGAGCCGACGATCCGCGGCGGGCTGACCAGCACCAACGGGCTGAGCCCGCGTTCGTTGCACAGCTGCAGCAGGAAGTCGTAGTAGGCAGGATTCTGCTCCCGCGGCCACAGCAGCATGGGCAAATCGTGCAGGTCCCTCAGCTCAATGCGTTCCGCTCCCGCCAGGGGGTGGTCCCGGCTCAGCGCCACAAAGACCTGCTCGGCGGCAATGGTTTCCCGCGTAAAACCCTCAAGGTCGTCGAGGAAGCGGCCCAGGCCGATGTCGGCGTGCTCGTGGGCGAGGGTTGATGACACCTGACCCGTGTCGACGGCATCCTCGGAGATCTCGACCTGCGGCAGCATATGCTCCGCCCGGCTGATGACGGCGGGCAGCAATTGGTTGACCACGCTGGGCGAGGCGACAATCCGCGCCATCCGCATCCGGCTTTCCTCGTACAGCTTCACCCGGCCCACCAGACTGGCGGCCTGGGCCAGCAGCGCCTTGCCCTCCTCCGCCATGACGACGCCGGCGGGCGTCAGCGAAGCGGAGCGCCGGGACCTGTCAAAGAGCGGCAGGTCCAGGGCCTTCTCCAGTCTGCTGACTTCCTGGCTCACGGTGGGCTGGGAAATGTGCAGAGCCTCAGCTGCCCTCCCAAAGTGCAGATGCTCGGCCACAGCCACGAATATTTCCACTTGCCGCAAGGTTATTCCCATAGATAAAGCCTATCAAAAGACGAATAACTGTTTCTGGATTCAACTTGATTGGCTCTGTAGCGTTAAGGCCATAGACCTCACCAGATGTCCAAATTGATGTACCGAAGGAAAACTCCCCCATGAAGTCCAGCGTCATTTTTGTGTCCGAAGAAGTCCAGGCAGCCGTCCGGGAAAACCGTCCCGTTGTGGCGCTTGAGTCCACCATCTTCACCCACGGCCTGCCCCGCCCGCGCAACCTTGAAGTTGCCCTCGAGGCCGAGGCCAGCCTGCGCGCCGCCGGCGTCACCCCGGCCACGATCGGCGTGTACAACGGCGTCCCCACGGTTGGCCTGACCACCGAGCAGATCACCGAGCTGTCCCAGGTGGACAACATGGACAAGGTCAGCCTCCGCGACCTGCCCGTCGTCGCCGCTTTGGGCGTCCACGGCGGCACCACGGTTGCAGCCACCGCGTTCCTGGCACACCACGCCGGCGTGAAGGTCTTCTCCACCGGCGGCCTCGGCGGCGTGCACCACGGCGCCAGCGAAACCTTCGACGAGTCCGCAGACATGACCACCCTGGCCCAAGTGCCGATCGTGGTCATCAGCGCCGGCGTGAAGTCGATCCTCGACGTTGCCGCCACCCTGGAGCGCTTTGAAACCCTCAACATCCCGGTCATCGGCTACGGCACCACCAAGTACCCGGGCTTCTACGTTTCCGACTCCGGCTTCAAGGTCAACTACGCCGTCAAGAACACGGACGAGGCAGCCAAGATCATCAACGCCCGCGACGACCTCGGCCTGCCGCAGTCGGTCCTGTTGGCCAACCCGGTTGCCGAAGACAAGCAGCTCCCCCCGGAAGAGCTTGAGGACATCCTGGCCCGCGCCTGGGCCGAAGCCGAAGCCCAGGGCATCAGCGGCAACGCCAGCACCCCGTTCCTGCTCGACTTCATCCAGCGCGACACCAAGGGCCGCAGCCTGGAAGTCAACATCGATGTCTACCGCGGCAACGTGGCCCTCGGCGGCCAGCTCGCCACGTCACTGACCAAGTAAGGGCCTGAAGAATCGTGTTGGGAATTATTGGAGATCTCGTTGAAGACGTCATCGTGTGGCTTGCCGAGCCGATGCGGCACGGCACGGACACCGATGTGGAGATTTTCCACACCCGGGGCGGCAGCGCAGCAAATGTTGCCAGCTTCGCCAGCCGTCTCGGGCCCACACGATTCATGGGGTGCGTCGGGGAAGACCCCCTGGGCGACACTCTGGTGAGGAACCTCGCGGCGGAGGGCATCGACGTCGTTGTCCAGCGCCGCGGCACCACCGGTTCCATCGTCATCCTGATCGACCGGGACGGCGAGCGCACCATGCTCCCCTACCGCGGGGCCGCAAAACTGCTCCAGGACGTGCCCGATGAGTGGCTCGACGGCCTTGAGCTGCTGCATGTTCCCGGTTACACCTTCGACGGCGACCCCGTCGGCCACGCTGTCACGGACCTGATCCGCCGGGCCCGCCAGCGGGGCATCCTGGTCTCCATCGATGCCTCCTCCACCGGCATGCTGGCCCACTACGGGGTGGAAAAGTTCCTGGATTTGATGACGGAACTGCGCCCTGACTTCATCATCGGCAACAAGAGCGAGTCCGAGTTCCTGGGGCTCACCATCGACGGCGAGCCCGGGCCGAACTTCGCCCGGCTGCCGGGCACCATAATCGTCACCAAGGCCGGCGCAGACCCGACGGTCGTCCTGCATGGCGCGGAAGCAAAAATCTCCGTGCCGGTCCCACCCGTATCCGAGGTGCGGGACCTCACCGGCGCGGGTGATGCCTTCGCCGCCGGTTTCCTCTCCACCTACCTTGCCACCAGGGACCTGGCCGATGCCTGCGTTGGAGGCCATTCCAACGCAGCCCGCGTCCTCTGCTCCCCCGGCGCATCCATGGCGGACTAACGTCCCTCCTTCCACATCCGTGGAGTCACCACTTAGTAAAGGGTTCCAATGACGCACCCGCTGCACACACGCAAGAATTCCTCGGGCCCGGCCACCGACACCAAGGGCATCGTCTCCCTCATGGTGGCGCTGCTGGCCGCCTGTGTTGCCTTCCAGCTCAACGCGAGCATGCTCAGCCCCGTCCTGGTGACGATGGCCGCGCAGCTGCACACCACCGAAGTCACCGTGGGCCTGTCCCAAACGGCTTTCTTCACCAGCACCGCCTTGTTCGGCCTGTTCCTGCCCCGTTTGAGCGACATCGTGGGCCGGCGGAAAATCTTGGTCCTGATGGTCGGCGTCATGGTGCTGGGCTCCGTCCTGGCCGCGTTTGCCCCGAATATCCAGGTACTGATCATTGCCCGCGTCATCCAGGGCATCTCCGGCGCCATCGTGCCGGTGTGCCTGATGGTGCTGCGCAGCAAGGTCAAGGACGCCAAGCAGTACGGCACCCTCATGGGCCTGGTCACGGCCGTCAACGGCGGCATCGCCGGCATTGACGCGTTCGCCGGCGGCTTCCTGGCCACCACCTTTGGCTTCCGTTCCATCTTCTGGGTGATCGCCGCCGTCGGACTTGTCGCCGTCGCCCTGGTGGCCCGCTACGTGCCGGACACCCGGCCGTCGCAGGGCGTCCGCATGGACTGGTGGGGCGTGCTGGCCCTGGCCGTCACCATCTTGTTCCTGCAAACCGCCGTCAACGAACTCGGCAAGGGCGCGGCCGCCAACGGCGTGCTGACCACCGCCCTGCTGGTGGGTGCCGCCGTCTCCGCGGTGGTGTTCTGGAGGATTGAGGGCGCCGTGCGCCAACCGCTGGCGACGCCGGCGCTCATGAAGCAGCGCTCCACCTGGGCCATCCTGCTGACCACCATGCTGACCATGACCGGCGTGTTCGCCACCGTGAACGGCATCGTGATGTCCGTGGCGCAAAACCACGACGCCGGATTCGGGCTCCAGGCGGACACGGCCTCGCTCATCCTCCTGACCCCGTACGCGCTGCTCGGTTGGGTCGCAGGACCGTTCTCCGGCCGCCTGGCCTCCACGCTGGGGTACCGCACCATCCTGCGCATCGGCCTGCTGGGCAGCACGGTGGGCATTGTGGTCCTGGCCCTGGTGGGCACGCACAACCTGGTGTTCCTGGTGGGCGGCACCCTGTTGCTGGGCGTCACCTACGCCGGCATGGGCAACATCATGCTCAACGGCATGGGCGTGGTGCTCTCGCCGCTGGACAACCCCGGGTTCCTGCCGGGCATGAACTCCGCGGCATTCGGCATGGGCGCCGGGCTGAGCTTCGCCATCCTGCCGGCCATCCAGGCCAACGCCGGAGCGGGGATCGCCGGGTACACGGCTGCCATGCTGGCCGGTGCGGCCATCACGGTGGCGGCGTTCCTGGTGTCCCTGCTGATTCCGGCACCGTCGGATTCCGGCGTGGAAGTACAGAAGTCGTAGTGAAGATTGTGGCGGATGCGTCCGCCGTTTGACGGGATCCCCGGAGTTGGGTGCGGTATGTCCGCGCTGAACCCCGGGGATCCTTTGCTGTTAACATGAAAAAGACGCCCGTGGCTGCGCTGAAGTGCAACCCGGGCAATGAAGGAGTTACGGAAATGTACGTAAAGATTTGCGGTTTGCAGACAGCCGAAACGGTTGCCACTGCCATCGAGGCCGGCGCCAATGCCGTGGGGTTCGTGTTTGCGCCGGGCAGCCCCCGCACCATCACGGCAGAGCTTGCCCGGGAGCTGGGCCAAGCGGTGCCTGCGGATGTTGAGACGGTGGGCGTGTTCCGCAACCAGCCCATCGACGAGGTCCTGGAGATTGCCCGAGCGGCCGCCCTGACCACAGTCCAGCTGCACGGCGACGAGACTCTGGCCGACATTGCGCAGGCGCGCGACGCCGGTTTCCTCACCCTCCGCGCGTTCTCGGCCGCCGCCTACGCAGCTCTTTATCCTGCGGACAAGCTGGCCTGGGAGTCCGAGCGAATCCTGCTCGACGCCGTGGAGCCCGGCGCGGGTGTCGCCTTCGACGCCAGTCTGCTCGACGGCGGGGCCCCCGCCGGTTTCTGGCTGCTGGCAGGCGGGCTCAACCCTGCCAATGTGGCCGAACTTTGCGCCACCCTGCGGCCCGACGGGGTAGACGTGTCCAGCGGCGTGGAATCCAGCCGCGGAGTCAAGGACGTTGGGCTGATCCAGGCGTTTGTAGCGGCGGCGCGGTCCGCCGCGTAGTCGCCTCAGACGAATTCGGGCGTCAGTGCTGCGCCGGCTTCCGTGCGATCAAATACGCCTGCGGTGTTTTCTCGTCCTTGTCAGGTTCGCGGACAAGCTGCGCCTCCAGCCTGAATTCTGCGTTCTCCAACATCGTGGTGACCCGTTCCGGATTCATCAGGAATGCGTCGTAGCTGACGTCATGGCCGTAGGCGCGGTCGATGTGCCTTCCGGCATCGCCCACCTGGAACGCGAGGAGCAGGAAACCGCCATCTTCCAATGCACCTCTAAAAGCTTCAAAGACTCCGGGCAGGCGCTCCGGCGGGGTGTGGATCAACGAGTACCAGGCGACGACTCCGCCCAGGGAACCTGGTGCTGCGTCGAGTGCCTCAATGGTCCCGACTCTGAATTCGAGTCCGGGATGGGCTTTCCGGGCAACGGCAACCATCGCCGGGGACAAGTCCATGCCGCGCGTGTCCAGGCCCAATGAGGCAAGGTATGACGTGATCCGTCCGGGCCCGCACCCTGCATCCAAGACATTGATGTTTCCCGTGCCGACGACCCGTTCTGTAAACGCCGCCAGCATGGCCCGGTCGTAGACCTTCTCCGCCATGAGACCCCGCAAAAGTTCCTCGTAGCTGACGGCAACGGTGTCATACGCAGCGCGGGTGGCGGTCACATCAAGGGGCTCGTCCATGCCTTCGATCGTACCGGGGCGGCGCCGAACTATCGGCCTAACCGCCCCGCGGTTCAGGACTCCGGATGCCTCAGCCCGGGCGCCGGCGGCCGGCACCAGATCAGCTCCATGGACCCCGCGGCCACGACACGGCCGGCGCCATGTGGAACCAGGAGCGTGTCCCCCGCGGCAACGGCAAATGGCTGCCCACCGGCAGTTTCGAGGTTCCCCGCCCCTGCTGTGACAACGACGACGCCGAATCCGGCGTCGAGCTCGAGATGCCCCTCAACGGTCAGCCGCTCAGCCCGGAAGAAGCGCTCACTGCCGGTCGCGAGGGTGGGTGCGCCCGCCCGCGTGATCAGCGCACCAATCTCCTCCACCGAGCGTCCGCGGTGGTCGGTGGCCGTCAGCGCAGTCTTGAAGCCCAATCCCAAATGCCCGTCCGCAAGACCGTCCAGGGCAAACCCGTCCCATTCCAGCAGGATGGACAAGTCCTCCGGCTCCTGGACCTCCACGAGGAAGACGCCCTCGCCAATGGCATGCGGCATGCCCGGCGGCACAAAGACGCTGTCGCCGGGGCGCACCTCGATGACATGCATGACAGCCAGCATCGCCGAGGTGTCTTGTGTCCGGACCCACTCGGCAAGCTCCCAAGCTTGCACGTCCCGTCGAAACCCGAGATGGACCGTACCACCCTCCAGGATGAGCCACGCTTCCGCCTTGCCGTGGCTCCGCCCCAGGTGAGTTGCGGCAAAGTGACGCGTCGGGTGGAGATGGATGGGCAAGCGCTGCCCGGCGTCGAGCAGCTTGACCAAAACCATGGTGTCCGCACCGAAGGCGGCCAGGTGCTCCTCGCCCAGCCAATAGGCGGGGTCGTCCGCGACGGCGTCCCGCAAACGCTCCCCGCCACCGAGCAAAGATAAGCCAATGGACGGTTCCCCGAAGATGGTCGTCGTCGAACCCACCCAGTCCTCGGGCATATGGCTTCCCGGGGCCGCAAAATCTGAGGACCGGAAGCCCCTGATCTTGGCCCCGCCCCGGTAAAACCGGTCGGCGGGCTGGTTGCTGGTCAATCGAAGCAGGGACATGCGCCGGCCCTTAGTTGTCGGAGGCGGACGGGAACATGACCTGGACGCCGTTGGCCTCCAGTGCCGCGGCAATTTCCCGCGGGGGCGCCATGTCCGTGACGAAGTAATCCGCCCGGCCCAGCTCGGCAACCTGCGCAAACAGGCGGCGGTCAAACTTGGATGAGTCCGCCAGGAACGCCACGCGGGATGCATTCGCCATCATCTCGCTCATCATGACTGCTTCGGCCACATTGCTGGTGGAGTAGCCGCCCTCCACCGAGACGGCGCCCACGGCCAACAGTGCCAGATCGCATTGGACACCGAGCTTCTTGCCTCCGACGGCGGTCTGGAAGCTCACCGGCCCGATGGTCGCCTGGGCCACCTGGTGGTAGGTGCCGCCAAAGACGTAGAGGTCGCGGTAGACCTTCGATGACAACTCCGCCGGAAGGCGCAGGCTGTTCGTGGCCACCGTGAGGCCGCGGCGCTCGCGCATGTGGCGGGCCACGGCCAGGTTGGTGGTGCCGGCGTTGATCATGACGACGGAGTCGTCCTGGACCAAGGTTGCCGCCAGTGCTCCGATGGTTTCCTTGGCCGATGCTTGCAGGCGCAGCCGCACATCAATCCCGGTGTCGGCTTGCGGCAGGGACTGCAGGCTGACGGCGCCGCCGTGGGTGCGGATCAGCACGCCATCGCGGTCCAGGCGGTCAAGGTCGCGCCGGATGGTGTCGGTGGATACGTCCAGGCGCGAGGCCAGTTCGGCCACCGTCACTTCCCCTGCTTCCTGCACGTAGGCAGCCAGCACGGCCTTGCGCCCGGCCGGCAAGCGTCGGGCGGTTCCATCATGGTCCCCTGCTGATGTCGCGTACGTAGTCATATTCAATTCTTACCACTATTTGCGGAAATATGCTTGACGTTTGCTGTTTTCTGCGGATAAAGTCACATTAATCGTGCAGCGAACCGCAGAAATCAGCGCATTCCAGCACGTCTGAGATGGGAGTAGCAACATGGGCAACGATGCTCTGTCAAGGCGAAGAGTCCTTGGATACTTTGGAATGGCAGCCGCGGTCGCGATGACGGCAAGTTGTGGCGCACAGGATTCCGGCAAGTCCGCAGATGGAACCGTCACCCTGGAATTCGCCCAATGGTGGGAGCCCGAATTGCCCAAGGGCTCACTGCGTGCGTTGATGGACACCTTCGAGGCGAAGAACCCCGGCATCAAGGTCAAGCTCCTGAGCGGCCCCTACGCCTCCACCAAGGAACAGGTCATCGCCGGTGCGGCGGCCGGCACCATGTCCGACGTCGTCGGCCTGGACGGTGCCTGGATCAACGACTTCTCCAAGCAGGGCTCGCTGGCCGATCTCTCCGCCCTGATGAAGGACTCCAAGTACGACGAAACCCAGCTGGCCAGCCAGGTCAAAATCGACGGCACCACGCTGATGATCCCCGCCGTGAACTTCGTCTACCCCATGTTCACCAATGACGATCTGCTGGCCAAGGCCGGCGTCTCCAAGCCCCCGTCAACCCGCAGCGAGTTCACGGCAGCCGCCGTCGCCATCAGCAAGGCGGACTCCAACGTCAAGGGCTGGGTGCTCCCGCTGTCCCAGGAAGCACCCAACGGCATCCAGAACGACGTCATGTCCTGGGTGTGGGCCTCCGGCGGCAGCATACTCAAGGACGGCAAGCCCGATCTCACCAACGACGCCGTCCACAGCGCCGTCGACTTCGTCAAGGACCTCTGGGACAAGAAGGTGGTGTCCCCCGGCGCCCTGACCATGAAGGAACAGGACAAGGTGGAGGAGTTCACCAACGCCCGGGTGGGCATGATGATCGACTCCCTGGCCCACATCAAGCTGATCCGGGAGAACAACCCAAAGCTGAAGTTCAGCATCTCCGCCGTTCCCGCCGTCGACGGTTTCACGGGCAAGCGGGGCATCCCTTACGCGGCCTGGGGCATCGGCATTGCGGACAACTCGCCGAACAAGGCCGAGGCCTGGAAGCTGGTGGACTTCCTGATGAGCGAGGAAACCAACGCCAAGCTGTCCTCCCTCTCCAACTCCTTCCCGGGCAACACCAAGGCCGTGCCGGACTTCGTGGACAGCGACGCCTTGTTCAAGAAGGCGTTCGAGATCTACAAGGGCGGCTACCCGGCCAACGAATTCGTGGGCCTGCCCGTGGCGGAGCAGTTGATGCGCAGCTTCGACGAGGAACTCCAGCGGACCCTCAGCGGCCAGCAGGACGTCGACAAGTTGCTCGCCAACGCCCAAGCAACCTGGATGAAATCGTTCTAGGAGCCCTCCCCCATGAAATCCACTCTCAAAGATCCCGAGCCGCTGCTGGAAACGCAGTGGCCGGTTGACCCGGTCAAGCCAAGGAAGGCCGGCTGGGGCGGCCTGAAGCGCCGGCTTGCCCCGTACGGGTTCGTCTCCCCCACCGTCATCTTGGTGTTCGTGCTCATGCTGGTGCCGATCGTCATGGTCATCGGGTACTCGTTCATGAACAACGTCATCATGACCAAGCACCCGAAGTTCGTGGGCCTGGACAACTACGTGACGATCCTGACGGACAGCGTGTTCCACACGGCCCTGGCCAATACGCTGATCTTCACGTTCGCCAGCGTGGCTGCCCACATCGTGCTGGGCCTGCTGTTCGCCATGCTGCTGAACTCCCCACTGCTGGGCACGCGATTCAAGGCCCTGTTCCGGGCGGTGTATGTGCTGCCGTGGCTGTTCACGGTGGCGATCATCGCGGTGCTGTGGCGGCTGCTCCTTGACCCCAACGGCGTGATCAACTTCCTGCTGATGAATGCCGGCATCATCGATTCCAAGGTCGAGTGGCTGTCCTCACCGGGCACGGCACTGTTCGCGGTCACGTTCATCAATGTCTGGGCCGGGTATCCGTTCTATATGGTCAGCATCCTGGCCGGCTTGCAGGGCATTCCCAAGGACCTGTATGAGGCGGCAACGGTCGACGGCGCCAACGGCTTCCAGAAGTTCGTTCACGTCACGCTGCCCCAGCTCAAGCCGATCATCATCAGCATGGCGATGCTCGACTTGATCTGGACCTCGCAGCAGTTTGCGTTGATCTGGATGACCACCGGCGGCGGGCCCATCAACGTCACCGAGATGCTCAGCACGTACACCTACAAGTTGGCTTTCAGCCAGTACGAGTTCTCCACGGCTTCGGCGGCCGCCGTCATCATCCTCCTGCTCTCGATGATCCTGGCGTTCTTCTACATCCGGCACCAGAAAGCGAGGGATTGAAATGTCCATGACGAAAGTGCAGAAGCGGGTGGCCAGCAAGGCCGGCGTCATCATCGCCCTGCTCGCGGGGGCCGTGTTCGCGGCGTTCCCGGTGTTCTGGATGGCGGTCAGCTCGTTCAAGGCGAACTCGGAGATCTTCGAGTTCCCGCCGCGGATCATCACGGAGAACTTCTCCTTGACGGCGTACACCACCATCCTGACGGACCCCGCCAAGGTGCGGTTCTTCATCAACAGCTACGTGGTGTCGATCGGGGTGACCATCCTGACGCTGATCGTGGCCATCCTGGCCGCCTACGCGTTCAGCCGCTACCAGTTCAAGGGCAAGCACCCGCTGAACATGATCATCGTCAGCGTCCAGGCGGTCCCGCCCATCACGCTCCTGATCCCGTTCTTCGGTTTGATGGTGGTGCTGCGGCTCTACAACACCTACCAGGGCTTGATCCTGACGTACATGGTGTTCACGCTCCCCTACGCCATCATCATGATGACCGGCTACTTCAACACCATTCCCAAGGAGCTGGACGAGGCCGCGAAGGTGGACGGGGCCAGTGCCCTGGGCGCGTTGTGGCGGGTGCTGGTGCCGGTGTCCATCCCGGGCATCGTGTCGGTGGGCATCTACACGTTCATGATCGCGTGGAACGAATACCTGTTCGCGCTGACCCTGACCCGGTCCGTGGACATGCGGACGGTGCCGGTGGGCATCCAGCTGCTCATGGGCCAGCACTCCTACCAGTGGAACGAAATGATGGCCATGAGCATCCTCGGCTGCATCCCCGTTCTCATCCTCTTCCTGTTCTTCCAGCGGTACTTCATCGGCGGGCTGACCGCCGGCGGAGTCAAGAGCTAACCCCCTAATTTTCCCTAAACCCAACAACAATCCCAGGAGAATCCCCATGTTGATGAACGGCATCGATCTGCTCGACGTAGCAAACAAGAACAACTTCGCCGTCCCGGCGTTCAACGTCAGCGACTACGCCATGATGAACGGCCTCTTTGAAGTCAGCGAGGAGAAGGACTCCCCGCTCATCGTCGCAATCCACCCGGACGAACTCAGCCACATCGGCGTTGACATGCTGCCGGCCATCATCGCCCGGGCGCACCGTTCCACCGTCCCCGTCACCATCCACCTGGACCACGGCGCCAGCTACGAACAAGTGCTGCTGGCCATCAAGAGCGGCTTCACCTCCGTCATGATCGACGGCTCCCTGCTCCCCTTCGATGAGAACGTGGCCATCACCAAGAAGGTGGTCGACGCCGCACACGCCGTGGGCATCTCCGTGGAGGGCGAGCTGGGCACCATCGGCAAGACCGACGGCAACGCCGAGGCCGGCACCGACACCATCATCTACACGGACCCCGACGACGCCGTGCGGTTCATCGCCGAAACCGGCGTGGACAGCCTGGCCATCGCCATCGGCACCTGCCACGGCCTGTACCCCCAGGGCGTCACTCCCGAGCTGAAGCTGGACCTGCTCCAGCAAATCCAGGACAAGGTCAGCATTCCCCTGGTGCTGCACGGCGGCTCCAACAACCCCGACGCCGAAATTGGCAAGTCGGTCTCCCTGGGCGTCAACAAGATCAACATTTCCAGTGACATCAAGACCGCCTACCATGACAAGATGCGCGAGATCTTGGCCGGCGACGCCGGGGTGCGCGAGCCGAACACTATCCAGCCGCCGTGCATCGCCGCCATGAAGGTCACGGCCGCGCAGAAAATCGACCTGTTCAACGCCGCCGGCAAGGCAGCACTTTACTAAGAGAAGGATCTGTTCCTCCATGAATAACAAACTCGTGCTCGGGCTGGGCGGGACGGTCGACTACGAGATCGTGTGGGATTCCACGGTGATTGAAGGGCTGATTTCGGAGTACAGCGTGACCGCCTCCGAACTCAGCCCTTCAATCCCCATCGACACCGAGCGGGCCCTGCTCCTCACCCTGCTGGCGTTCTTACGTGACGGCGTGGGCGGGGAACGGTTCGTGGCTTCCTCGGACATCGTGGAACAGTTCGCCGCCCGCTTCGAGAAGCGCCTGACCCTTGGCGGGACGTGCGTCCGGGCGGCGCTGGCGATGCAGGCGCTGGGCGTGGACAGTACGGTTCACCTGGTGAGCATCGATGACACCGTCCGGGAGCTGTTGCCGGCGGGTGTCGACTATCTCTGCAGCGCCTCCGAGGACACCACCGATCCGCATCTGATTGTGCAGTACCGCGAGGGCGAACGGATCCGCAGCGGCGACATCGACCTGGTGACGCCGCACTCCAACCGGGTCATCTACGCCAATGACCCGCCCAATCGCGAGCTTCTGCTCAGTGACGATCTTGGCGCTTCGCTTGCAGACGCCGAGGTGTTCATGGTTTCCGGCTTCAATTCCATCCAGGAACCGGAGGTGCTGGAACGGCGCCTGGCGAGCCTCAAGGAGCACTTGGCGCAGCTGCCCTCATCGGCTGTGGTGTTTTACGAGGATGCCGGCTTCCATGTTCCGGCGATGAGCCAGCAGGTCCGTGACTCGATCGTGGGCGCGGTAGACATTTACAGCATGAACGAGGACGAGATGCAGGCCTACGTGGGCCGGCCACTGGACCTGCTGGACGTGGGCGCCATGTGCGATGCCCTGGCGGAACTGCATGAATTCATCCCGGCATCCACCCTGGTGGTGCACACCAAGTATTGGTCACTGGCGTATGGTGCAGATGCCGTCAGGTACGACGCCGGCCTGCGGGGCGGGATCACCATGGCCAGCACCAGGTATCGTCACGGCGACGGTTTCACAGCCGCGGACTACTCCGAGATGTCCGGGCTCAACCCCAACCCCCTGGGGGCCGAGTTTGCGGAGTCGATCAACACCAAGTTGGGCGACTCCGTGCATTGCCTGCCCGGCATCACGATCGACGTGGAGCACCCCACCACCATTGGCTTGGGCGACACCTTTGTGGGCGGATTCGTAGCGGCCCTGCAACGAAACTGATTTTCGATTGGCAAGCGGGCTCCCCAACTTCTCGGTTGGGGAGCCCGCTTTTATTGCATCTATCCGTCCTGATGGCTATGCGTGCGACACTGGCACCATGAAGTCACGCCTGTACGACTTGAAGTCCAGCTGGACCGTTCCGTTCCCGCGGGAGGATGTTTGGGCTGTGATTGCAGACCCGGACATGAGCTGGCCGTCCTGGTGGCCGCACTGCAGCTTCGCTGGGCCGCTGGAGCGCACGGCAACTACAACGGTCAGCCCGGCGGACCTGCTGAAGTCAACGACGGCGCATCTGGATTTCCACGCGCCGCTGGGCTACACGCTGACCATCAGCGTCCACCCCACGAAGGTGGAACCGCTCCAGCTGATCGAGTTCGACGCAGGCGGCCACCTGGTCGGCACCGGCCAAGTGACGCTTTCAGAAGTTGGAGCCGGCC